>JAQBEG010000633.1:0-5446 GCA_032123985.1 Deltaproteobacteria bacterium | reverse complement strand
CGTCGATCCTTGATCTGACGCGATTTTCTGCGATCGAGGTAGTCCGATTTGGGGGCAACTTTGGGGGCAACCGCACTCAGTGCGCTGTAGCTTCTTCAATGGAATCAGATAGTTGGCGCGTTAATTCGGTTGCCGCCGCCTCCACCAGCGGGTTCTTCGTCAGCACGATGGGGACGCGATATGTTCACGAGTTTCTGTCTGTCCCCAATCCCGCGTCTTCTGGACGGGGCCGAGCGCCGGATCGAAAACGAAGGGGATTGCATGCACAACGTACTGGTCACAGGCGCGAACTCGGGGATTGGGCGGGCGACGGCCGTGCGCTGCGCGGTGGCAGGCCATCGCGTGTTTGCAGCGATGCGGGACCTCGCCAAGGCCGACAAGCTCGTCGCGCTCGCGTCCGAAGCCGGCGCCCGGGTCGAGCCGGTCGAACTCGATGTGACGGACGGCGACTCGGTCCGCCGGTGCTTCGACGCCACCCCGCCGATCGACATTCTGGTCAACAATGCGGGAATCGCGTGGAACGCCGCCGTCGAGGACGTGGAGATCGACGAGGCGAAGCGGGTCTTCGAGACGAACTACTGGGGTGTGATCCGCTGCATCCAGGCGGTGCTCCCGGGCATGCGCGAGCGCGGGGCCGGCACGATCGTGAACGTGAGTTCGGTGATGGGCCGCGTCGCCGGAATCGGCCAGCCGATCTATGCCTCGTCGAAGTGGGCTCTCGAATGTCTCAGCGAGAACCTGGCACAGGAGGTCGCTCCCCTCGGCGTTCGGGTCATCGTGATCGAGCCGGGCGTGACGCGCACGGCGATCCTGGCCAAGAATGCAGACCATCCGACGCCGACGCATTATGAGTCCGCCTATCGGCGCATGATGCAGTTTCACGTGAAGGGCGCCCAGGCGAACGCAACGTCGGACGGTGTGGCCAAGACGATCATCGGGGCGCTAGACGATCCCGAGCGGCGACTGCGGTATCCGTGCGCCTGGGGTGGGGCGGAGATGACCGCGGGGCGAGCGCGCATGTCAGACGAAGAGTGGGTGGCGTTGGGAGCCGCGCACGATGACGAGGCCTACTACGATGAGTTCGAGCGGATTTTCGGGCTGGATCTGCGCGTCGATCGCTGACGGGAAACGTTAGGCCAGAGACTTACTGAGCGTGGCCTTCGTCGCGCGTGCGGCTTTCTCCGAGAGTAGCCCCGTATCGACCTGTCGATCGAGAATTTTCTCGAACGCCTCGACGCCGATCGTCTCCAGAATCTCGAAGGGCCCGCTTGCGTGGCCGCCCGCAGTCTTCCACGCGAGATCGATGTCTTCGCGGGTCGCGACCTCTTTCTCGACTAGGACGAGCGCGCTCCGGACGAGGGTCGAAACCAGCGTATCCGATGCAATCTCGGAGATCGGCGCAGCCGTAAGGAACGCGGGCTCCCGAAAAGTCGGCGCGGCGTAGTCGTAGAAACCTCGGCCGGACTTGAGGCCGAGCTTCCCGCTCTCGAGATAGCCGGTCAGGAAGGGCACGACCTGCTCACGAAAGGCCTCGCGCCGCGGGTCGGGGGAGGGGTGCTTCCAACTGTCGAGCATCAGATCGAGGCCGAACAGATCCATCATGCCAAAGGGGCCGATCGGCGCCTTGCGATCGGACATCCAAGCTCGATCGACGTCTTCCTGGCTAGCTCGCTCAGCGAGCACGAGCTGGACGGCGGATCTCAGGACTGGCCCGTTCATGGCGTTGAACACGTATCCCGGGTGCTCCTTCTTCAGGACCAGGGGGACGGCGCCAAGGCTCTCCACGTAGCGCAGCAGGATGTCGATCGTCTGCGGCGAGGTTCGCGGACCCCCGACGATGTCGACGAGCAGCGTCCCGAGATGCGAATGCAGCACTGCGAAACGATCACCACGCTCGACCACGTCCTCGATCTCGGAGACGAGAAGCGTCGAGGTGTTGGTCGTCAGGATCGTGCTGTTTGGGCAGAGCGCGTCGAGTCGCCCATGGATCTCACGCTTGAGGGTCCGGTCTTCGAAGATCGACTCGCTCACGAGGTCGGCCTTCGCGGCCGCCTTCTCGAGGTCCGCTTCGAGAAAGACTCGCTTGCGAGCGGCGGAGACCGCTTCGGCCGTACAGAAACCGGTCTGGACCAGGAATCCCGCGGCGCCGTCGTGTCGCTCGGAGACGGTCTCGAGACTTTCCGGACGCGCGTCGTGGAGGATGACGTCGTACCCGGCTATCGCGGCGACCAGGGCATTGGCGGAGCCCATGGTTCCCGCTCCGACGTAGAGGACGGTGTCGATTTCGTCGATCGTCATGGTCGCGCGCCTACCCACATGAAAGTGTCACGAGATGCCTCGAGGAAGCCGGTCGAGCAGGATCAGGTTCGTCGATCCTGTCGTTACGAGCGCCGGCTTCTGCTCGAGGATCGGAAGCGCCGCCAGGGCATTCGCGATGTGGAACTGGGTCGGATTCTGCTCCCAGGTGAGTTCGTGCCACGCGATGGATCCCTCGCCAACTCGAACCGAAGTGAATTCGTTCTGAGACGGATAGACCGTCGGTTCGCTCGTCGTGCGTCCGAAGCCGCTCACTCCCGGCAGATAACGCCAGGCCATGGGAACGTTTTCGGCCTGCTCGTCCTGCCCCGCCTGAATCTCGTCCTCGGTCGCGTCGCGCAGGTCCGTGATCGCCATGTCCACGATCTTGTGTCCGAAATGGCTGGCGCTCGCGCGCCACTCGTCACCGATCACGCTGTGGTCGGGAATATCGGCATAGATCTTGGGGATGCCCTGGAGCTCGCGGCCAGTGAGGATCGGGTCCGTGAGATTTTCCCACATAACGAGTGTGTACTGGCCCTCGAGCTGGTCCTTCTCGCCGTTGAAGACCGCCGAGGCGTTGACCGCGATCATGTTGTAGCCGTGTCCGGCCAGCCAATCGACCTGTCGATTGCGCGCATAGAAGACCGAGACGATCGCCTCCTCGCCGACTTCGAAGGGCGCGGGCAAATAACGGGCGAGCGCCTCGCGGTCGGTCACGTACGAGATCACCATCGAGGTGACATCGCGGTACCAGCCGCTCGCCCTGGGGCTCATCGGACGCGGACCGAAGTGGGCGGGCATGACGTAGCTAGCTTTGTCTTTGAACTCGAACACGATGTAGTCGCTCTATCGTTGGAATGGAATGGGCGGGATCCCGGAGAAGAATAGAGGAAGGATCCGATGCTACCCCATCGACACTCGACGAAGTCTCGCGCGACCTCTGCGATGCGCGTCACTCCTATCAGGGCCACGGGCGTCGGGATCTCCGTGTGAAAGATCTCGAAGAGATCCTGCGCAAACCGATCGGCGCATTCCTCCTTCGCCGTACGGTTTATACCGGGCTGAAACTCGCCTTGGGGTTGCCACTTCGGGTGGTAACGGACTTTGGTTCCCCGCTTGTTCGAACCGGCCGGGACGCCCGCTCAGACGAGCAAGGCGCCGCTCTCCAGTTCGATGAGGGCGGTCACGGGTTCCGTGGGACAAACGCGGGACAAGTTCTCAGTCAGAAGACTTCTTTCTTTTCGGGCGCTTACGCTTCCTGGAGCCGGGTTCGATTCCCGCCGCCTCCACCAATTCTCAAGCAAAGTCAGTAAGTTACGCGAAGAGTTACAGCATCCCGAAAACCCGCCTCCGGCCGGGGAATCTTCAATGATGTCGGCGGGATAGGGACGGGGGTGGTGTCTCGCGGGACAATCCTCGACGGGCGCGTGAGTTGCAGCGGTGCACTTGCCTCGGGTCGATCGAGTCGGTCTTCGAACCTGAGGGTCGGGGGTTCGAGTTCCTCGCGGCGTACCATCGATTCCCTTGAGCGCCGGAAAGATCCACTCCGATCCGCCGCGGCGATCCGTCGCCGCCATGAACTGTCCGAGCACCTCGGCGAGCGCGTCCGAGAGCGGACCCGTTCGACTCGAGCGCCGGGTATTTGGCTCGTCGAGCTGGCCGTCGGTGTTGCGGCGCCTGACGTGCAGATCCCTTACAAGTTGATGTCGAAGGCAACAAGATTGGAGTTCATCGTTGCGAAACAAATCACCAAGGCGAGTTGCAGTCGTCGGATCAGGATTGGCCGGGCTCACGGCTGCTTACGAGTTGAGCAAACATGAGGGGACTGCGGTGTCCCTTCTTGAAGCTCGGGACCGTGTGGGTGGGCGAGTGCGGTCGGTCGACTTGCAGGGCATCCCGGTCGATTTGGGCGGGTTTCTGATCTTTCCCTGGTACGACGCATACCGCGCGCTGTGCGGCGATTTGGGCATCGAGGACGATCTGCGGCCCGTGCCGGCGCTTGGGATGTATTACGATCTCGGCGACGGCAGCCTGCTCGCCGGCTCGGACTTTGATATCAGTCTTCGAAGCGTAGTCAAGCTCGTCGCAAAGTCCCTGCCAGGCTCTTTTCTAGCGGGCAGCCTGGATGAGCCCAAACTCGATTTCTATGGGCATCGTTCCATTGCCGAGTGCCTCGATCTGTGGGTGCCGGCCGATGCTGAAGCCGCCAAGTACAAGCTCATGGTCGATACGCTATGCCAGGGATACGGTTACCCGTCCATCGATCGCTACAAGGCAGCCTTTGCGGTTCCGATCTATCCCCGCTCGTTGTTGGAAGGCGATGCCCAGGCGAGTGACATCTTTCGTCATGGAGCTCAGGAACTCGTCCTCTCACTGCGGGATGCCTTCCTTCGACAGGGAGGCGAAATCCTGTTGGACTGCGAGGTCCAGGGCTTCGACGGCGTCGCGTTGCGGACAAGCCGCGGCTTCCAGGAGGCCGATGCATTTGTATTTGCGATGAATGCGGATCACGCGCTGTTCCGCGATTTGGTTCCACCGGCGACACGCTCGATTGCGTACACGAAATTCTTGACCGCCGTATTTCGACTCGACGGCCCCTACCACGCAGAAACACCCGATTGGGGAGCGATCTTTTTCGCTCCCAACCCCCCCACCAAGCCTCAAATTCTTTCGATGATCAACGTCGAGCGGTTGTACGACGCGCCAGCGCTGGAGCACTACTACACCGTCAATGTGCGGCTCGACGATGGTTCGGTAGATCCCGAACGGGTCTTGCACGAGTGCATTGCCTCGCTCCACCCCGAGATCGGAGGGGTGTTGTCCATCGCGGCCTCGGCTATTTAGCAGCAGACCATGCCGATCTCGAGCGAGGACGTGGTCGAAACAGTTCGCGCCTTGCAAGGTGTCAATCGCTGCTACTTCGCCGGCGACTACCTCGGCTGCCCGTCGATGGAAGTGGCCGTCAAGACTGGCCAAACAGCGGCCCGGCTGGTGCTCGAAGCCGCTGCGAGCTGACGCGGGTAGTTGGCCTGACGGTGACCCAACTCGATGGGCCGCAGCCGTGTTCTGATTTCTGCAACAACGCCTCGATGGTTCGCGCACGAGCGAGAAGGCATAATAGGATGCCGTCTCATTCTTGCTCCCCTGC
>JAQBEG010000632.1:0-3006 GCA_032123985.1 Deltaproteobacteria bacterium | reverse complement strand
GCAGTGTGTCGGAGTCCAGGGGGGGTGGAATGCGGGTCCTGGGGGTGGATCCCGGTTCCGGTGCAACCGGTTTCGGTCTGATCGAACGCAATAGGGGTGCTATTCAGCATCTGCGCCACGGCGTGCTGCGACCACCGCAGGGCGCGGACCTCGCCGACCGTTTGAATTTTCTTCACCGCGAGCTGCTTGCGATCGTTTCCGCCGATGTCCCGAACGTCGCGGTCGTCGAGCGGGTCTTCATCGCTGCCAATCCACGCTCCGCATTGGTTCTGGGACAGGCCCGCGGCGCGATTCTCGCGAGTCTGGGCGCAGCCGGAGTCCGTGTGACCGAGCTCGCCGCACGGCAGGTGAAGAAGGCGGTGACCGGGAGTGGGGCGGCCGACAAGGCGCAGGTGCAGGCGATGGTGATGCGGCTCCTCTCGCTCGACACGCCGCCGGCGTCCGATGCGTCCGACGCGCTGGCGCTGGCGCTCACCTACGCTGCGGCCGGACCGCTTGCGGACCTGCCGAT
Source organism: Deltaproteobacteria bacterium (assembly GCA_032123985.1). Classification (GTDB taxonomy): domain Bacteria; phylum Myxococcota_A; class UBA9160; order UBA9160; family UBA4427; genus UBA4427. The sequence continues at coordinate 2,495 of JAQBEG010000632.1, read as the reverse complement.
TCGTGCCAGACACCGGAACACACGACGAGCGACGACCCAGTTTGTTCTCGGGAGAACGCGATGATCGCCTGGCTCGAAGGAAACCTCCGCGAGAAGGCCCCAACGCGCATCGTACTCGACGTTCAGGGCGTGGGATACGAGTTGCTCGTTCCTCTTTCGACCTTCGAGACGCTGCCCGATATTGGCAAGAAGGTCTCGTTGCTAGTGCACACGGCTGTGCGCGAAGATGCCATTCAACTCTTTGGATTTGCGAGTCCTCTCGAAAAGGAACTCTTTCATCTGCTGCTTCGGGCCAGCCGCGTGGGTCCGAAACTTGCGCAGTCCATCCTCTCCGGAATGGAGCCCGCGCGTTTGCTTCGGCTATTGCGCGACGCCGACGCCAAAGGTCTCCGCATGGCGCCCGGGGTCGGGCCGAAGCTCGCGGAGCGCATCGCCGTCGAGCTGCGCGACGACGCACAGAAACTGGCGGGTCGACTCGGGACGACGGGCGTCCACAGCGGATCGGAATCACTCTCGGCAATCGAGCCGGGCGAAGAACTCCTGTCGGCACTGGTGAACCTCGGCTATCCCAGGAACCAGGCGGAGCGGGTCGTCGATGCTGCGCTCGCCGAAGCAGCGCCGGGATCGAGTCTCGAAGAATTGATTCGGGTGGCACTGCGTCGATTGGCGCGCTGAAGAGGAGAACGCTTTGGGTCTAGAAGAAGATCGAGGAGGCGAGCGAGGAGAGCTCAGTCTCGGACAGCAGTCCGAGGAGCGCAGCGCCGAAGAGTCTCTCCGTCCTCAGAACCTCGAGGAGATGATCGGCCAACACAGACTGCGCGAGAATCTCAACGTCTTCGTCCAGGCGGCGCGCGAACGGGGCGAGCCGCTCGACCATGTCCTCTTTCACGGTCCTCCGGGCCTGGGTAAGACCTCGCTTGCGCGCATTGTCGCGACCGAACTTCAGGCGCAGTTTCGTGCGACCAGCGGTCCGGCGATCGAACGTCCCGGCGATTTGGCAGCTTTGTTGTCGAACGTCGAGGCGGGTGATGTCCTCTTCATCGATGAGATACATCGCTTGTCACCCGCGATCGAAGAGATCCTCTATCCGGCGATGGAAGATTTTCAACTCGACCTTCTGATCGGTGAAGGTCCGACTGCGCGCTCGATTCGACTCGACTTGCCGCGTTTTACGCTGGTGGGCGCTACGACGCGGGCCGGATTGCTGACCTCACCGCTGCGCGATCGCTTTGGCTGGTCGGCGCGGCTCGAGTACTACCCAGTCGATGATCTTGAGCAGATCGTGACGCGATCGGGTGGCTTGCTCGGAATGGAACTCGAGGCGAAGGCGGCTCATGAGATCGCGCGTCGTGCCCGGGGTACTCCGCGAATCGCGAATCGATTACTGCGTCGGGTTCGGGACTTTGCGGCGGTGCGCGATGGCGATGCTAGGCATATCAAACTCGACACGACCCGCTTCGCGCTCGGGCGACTCGACGTCGACGAAGCGGGCTTCGACGGACTCGATCGTTCGTTTCTCACGACGCTCGTCGAAAAATTCGGCGGTGGCCCGGTCGGCCTCGAAACCCTTGCCGCCGCCGTCGGCGAAGACAAGGGAACACTCGAGGACGTCGTTGAACCTTACTTGATTCACTGCGGATTTCTGATGAGAACTCCACGTGGCCGGGTCGCGACGCCCCACGCCTATACGCACCTCGGCCTGCCTACATCAGCAGCACCTGTTTTGCGCTGACCCGTTCGCGGAAGGCCGTATCCCAGCGCAAGATGTTCTCGAACGAGCGGTCGATCTCGACCTGCCTGAAGCGCCCGAATTGAAGTGCCGCTGCCAGCGTGCAATCCGCGATGCTCGGTGAGTCGCCCATCAAGAGTGGTCGTCCGTCGCGGAGGCGATCTTCCACGACCGCGAGGTTGGCCGGTAGTCGCGCGCGAAAGAGACCCGCGACACGCGGGTCTGGCGGCAATCCCAGCGGAGAATCGGTGGCGTGCACGATCTCGGCGATCGAGCGCAGAATGCCGATCTCGATGATGCGTTCGAGTTCTCGCGTGCGTGCTCGGGCCAGCGGCGTGGTGCCGATCATCGGCGGATCGGGGACCAACTCTTCCAGGTACTCCATGATGGCAAGGGACTCGGTGAGATAGACCCCGTCATCAGTCTCGAGTACGGGAAGTTTGGCGAGTGGATTGCGTTCGAGATGTTCGGCAGAACGCTGCTCGCCTTCGGGCAGGTTGACCATCACCTCCTCGATGTCGAAACGTGCGCCCCCTTCACGCTTCTCGGCCAGGTAGAGTCGAAGTCGTGTCGGGTTCGGCGCAACCGGAAAGACATAGAGCTTCACAAGAAGACCTCCTTGGGCGCTGGAAATTCGCTGAGGCTATCGCGCTTCCTCGTTCGGGTCTCGCGTCGTGCTCTTCACAAAAGTCGCTATTTCTCGAAGCGATGTTTCGGCTTCCGGAATGAGCCCAACGAAGAGGTGCCAGACATGGGGCATCTCCGG
>JAQBEG010000631.1:0-3005 GCA_032123985.1 Deltaproteobacteria bacterium | reverse complement strand
GCCTCGTCGGCCGTCTCGGACGCGACGCTGGAGATTGACTTTTTGAACACAGAGTGTCGGCGTCGATCTCCATCTTCGGCACCTTGACTTTGATCGCCGACAGGCATTTGCGTGTCTTCTTGGCGGTCCTATGTCGATATGGGTCAGGAGCTGAAGGCGCCCGCCAGAGTCGGTGCGCGCGGCTCAGTCAGCTTGTGAGGCTCTCTCGTCGAGGATGCGACGGATTCGGGCGTGCTCGGTTTCGTCGAGTGAGAACGCACTCAACAGTATTGCTCCGATCACGTAACACACGAGCGGAGCGATCGAGTAGAGCGCCACGATCCAGAACTTGACATCCTTCGTCTGTTCGACGTTTGGCTCGAAACCCACTATTTCGAGCACGCCGAGTGTCGCCATGATCATGATGCCGGTGGCTGATTTGAAGACGAAATTCCAGGCCGCGAAGTAGGCACCCTCCTTGCGCTGGCCCGTCATGTACTCGTCGTAGTCGATGACATCGGCCTGGATCGAGGGCCCGACCATGGCGCCACATCCGGCCGCGGTACCGGCGAGCATCGCGAGCCCGCTGATCAGATAGATGCTGCCCTCCTTGATAAAAAACATCCCGCCGAACGCGCAGGCAGTCATCAACATGGCGCATACCCAGAGCTGCTTTTTCCCGAAACGTCTCGATAGCGGCAGCCAGATTCCTACGAATATGATCGAGGTCCCCATGTACGCGAAGATGAAGGGTCCTGTGAGGTCCGGTCGCATGATGATGTATTTCGCCACGTAGAATGTGAGAACGAGTACTGTGGCGCTCCCCAGATTCTCGATCAGAAAGACGATCAGCAAGAGTCGAGCATGACGATTCCGCCAGATGTCCCGGAAAGCGTGGAGAGGGTTGTCGGCCCCGCGCCCCTGGAATTCTGGACGCTCCCGGAGCATCGCGATCGCGAGGATGAGCAGCAGCGCCGTGATCGCAGACACGCCGAAACTGAGCTCGCGAGCGATCTCGCGTGGGTCAGTCGCGTCGATGATCAGCTGCATCCCGCCGACCGCCACAATCGCACCGATGGTCCAGATGACGTGGCGAAAGCCGAAGATACGTGTTCGATCATGGTAGGAGTCTGTGAGTTCTGCTCCGAGGGCAGTGTGGGGAACGATGAATACGGTCATGGCGGTGTAGAACCCGATTACACCGAGCGCCATCCATGCAACGAGTGCTCCGCCCCGGACCGCCTCGGGCGGGCTCCACATCATGATGTACACGAGGCAAATGGGGATGATGGACGCCGCGATCCACGGTCGGCGGCGGCCAAGCTGGCTCTGGGTCCGGTCGCTGAGGAAACCCGCAATTGGATCGGAAACGGCATCCCAGAGGCGCGAGACCATGAAGATCGCACCCATCGCAGCTGGCGAAATCAACAGGACGTCGGTCGCGAAGGGCGTCAAGTAGAGCCCGACGAGGAAGAACATGAAGCCCACACCGAAGGTCGGGGCACAGAAGCTGAGGACCGTGGCGAGGCTAATGCGTCCCTTTACTGGTTCTATTGCGTTGTCTGGGGTCATGCTCTGCGAAGCACTCTTCCCGCCCGCGATTCTGGATCGAAACGACCTTCCTCGAGAACGATCACCCCATTCATCGCGACGAAGTCTATTCCGGTCGGTTTCTGATTCGGCACTAAACGCGTCGTATGGTCGCCAACCGTGTCGGGGTCGAACACGACGAGATCGGCGGCCAGACCCACCGCTATTCGTCCCCTGTCTCGAATTCCCATTCGCTCCGCTGAAAATCCAGTCATGCGCCGCACCGCCTCGGGGAGCGTCATCAATCCGAGTTCTCTCACGTAGCGTCCGAGCACCCGGGGAAATGTTCCATACGATGCGGGATTGTCGAAGCCGTTGCCGGTCAGGATCGTATCGGTCTCGATACAGCATCTCGAATGTTCGAGGACCTTTCTCAGGCTCGTCTCTTCGTCGTCTCGACCGCTGTAGTTCCAATTCATGATGCGTGTCTCTGGACCGAGTTCAGCGATCAGATCGAGATAGGTTTCGCTCCCGTCCTTGCCCCGTTCGCGAGCAATTTCGGCGATGGAGAGACCCTCGTAGTGGGCCAGCTCGCGATCGGGCACCCAGAGAATCTGCGTGTCACTCCACTTCATCCCGACGAGGGCCTGCATTCTGCGGAGGATCGATAGCAGCTTCTCACGAGAGGTGGGATCCGCTGCTTTGGTCCGTGCGTCCGCGAGCGCCCACGCCGGAAGGAAGACGATCAATGTCGTGTTGCCCCCGACATACGGGAATGCATCGCAAGCGATATCAACACTTCCGTCGACGAGGCTGTCGAGGTGTTCGAGGATTCGATCCGTCGAAGGCCACGTTGAATCACCGACGAAGATGAGGTGCGAATGCTGAACGGGGATGCCATGCGCCCGATGGATCGCGGCGGTTTCGTCGAGCGCGGCCAGGTTCGAGGGGACATCTTCTCTACCGCGCGTTGCGATCGAAACGTAACTTCGAGCGTGCGACGTATAGATCGCGTCGCGCTCGCGAAGCGGCGCAGTGACTCCGACGAGTTCTTCGAGATTCGCAAAGATTCCGGGCGCATAACCGAGGCCCGTCGAGAGGCCGATCGCGCCCTCATCGAGGGCCGCTCGGGTGAGATCCGCCATCGCCGCAATGTCCAAATCGGACGCGGGGCCGAGGTCGAAGCCCTTGATCGCCGTTCGGATCGTTCCGTGCCCAACGAGCTGGGCATTGTTCAGCGCGAGCCCACTCGATTCCAGTCCTGAAAGGTACTCTCCCATGCTGGACCACTTGTAGTCGAGCGCATCATCATGAAGAAGCCGACCGAGTGCCGGCACGATCCCCTGATTGGCCGCGACGAGTGGTGCTGGTGTACAGCCGCAATTTCCCGAGACGAGCGTCGTAATTCCCTGTTCGACGAGCGGCGCGAGGACATGACCATGGTCGGGTTGAGGAAGGACCCAATCGGCATGACTGTGCATGTCGATGAAGCCCGG
>JAQBEG010000630.1:0-4647 GCA_032123985.1 Deltaproteobacteria bacterium | reverse complement strand
GACCATCAGACGCGACATCCAACCCCAACGCGATCACAACAGCGAACGGTTCAGGATACCGGCGCGCGGAGACTCGGGCCACGCGCGAACAAAGATCTGATCGACGCGCTTTTTTTCCACTCTCGACGCCGTCCCTGGTAGGATCGAAACAATGGGATCGGGTGCGGGTTCCAACCCAGGTAGATGCAAGCGGAAGAGAGCTGCAATTGTGGGTAATTTGAAACGAATATCAGCCGACGCGAACGCGCAGAGGCGCCCTCGCGAGGTGGCGCGGATCGCCCTTCCCGATGTCGCGACACGCTCGATACTCGAAGGCCTTGCAACACTTCATTCGGTCGTGCTCGCCGTAGATTCCAAACTCCGAGTGACCTGGCTCAGCGACGACCTCGACATCATCGCAGGTGGAGCGGCCAAATCGATCGGACGGTCAGTTTCCTCGTTGTTGGACGAGTTATGGCCCGACGACATTTCAGCATTTGGCAACCAGACTCGACAATTCTTCGACGAGATGGTGGAGCGAGACCGCGTTTCGCGTGCGCGTTTCGATCTCAGGCGCGACGGCAGAGCTCTTTCGCTCGAGGTAAGCGCTTTTCACGCGCGTGATTCGAACGGCGTTGACCTGGTCATCTGCGTCGCGGATCACCACAAGACGCTCGAGAGCCTCGAGCAAAAGAACGAAGACCTCGAAAGCTATGTGCGAAGCGTGTCGCATGACCTGCGATCGCCCCTCGTTTCCTTGCTCGGTTTCTCGCGACCCCTTCGCGACGACTATCACGAGGTCCTAGACGGGACCGCCCTGCATTTTCTCGATCGAATCCAACAGGCCGGTCAGAACATGGAGCGGCTGCTCCACGACATGCTCGAGCTCTCTCGAATCGGAGAGACTCCGCATTATCGTGTGCACGTCAATCCGATTCAGATCCTGCATCAACTGCAAGCTGAACTGAAGCTGCAGCTAGACGAAAAGCAGATCGAACTCCATATACCCGACAACCCGCCCACACTCCTATGCGATCGAACGCGGTTGTACCAGCTCCTTTCGAATTTGATCGGTAATTCCATCCATCACATGGGGAGTGGGCGAAAGGGTCGGATCGACGTCGAGATCGAAACCCTGTCGGATGGCTGGCAAATCTCGGTCAGTGACAACGGGCCCGGAATCTCCCCAGACGATCACGATCGGATCTTCGAAGTCTTCGAAACCGCGGGAGTTTCGAATGGCGGCAAGAAGAGCAGCGGACTCGGGCTCGCGATCGTAAAAAAGATCGTCGAAGCTCACTCCGGCCGTGTCTGGGTCGAGAGCGAACAGAACGACGGGACCCGTTTCTTCGTCTGGTTGCCAGAGGGCTGATCTCCCGAGCGAATCGATCGCGTCAAAACACTTCCGGGCCGTTTGCTTGAGCTTTGGGCTTTGCGTACCGTGCGCCGTGCGGGGGACTCGATGTATCCGGAGCTCTTCACTATCCCATATCTCGAATGGCCCATCAGCAGCTTTGGTGCGGCCATGGCCATCGCGTTCCTCATAGGATATTGGATCGCGATCCCACGGATGTCAGAGGAGGGTCTCGACCCCAACGACGCAGCCAATATGCTGATCTGGATCATGGCGGGCGGCGTTCTCGGCGCGAAGCTCTATTACGCAACGGATTTCACGCTTCGAGGAGAAGCCGAGTTCTGGTCTTCTCTCTTTTCGCGTGCTGGCATGGTTTTCTACGGAGGATTGATAGGCGGCGCGCTTGCTGGCTATGCCGGCTGCCGTTTCTACAAAATCGCGCCCATTGCATTTGCCAACGCGTGTGCCATTTCGCTCGCGGTCGGTCAGGCAATTGGCCGAATCGGTTGTCTCCTCGTAGGAGACGACTATGGACGCGCAACGGATCTACCTTGGGGCATCGCGTTTCCACAGGGCCTACCGCCCGTGGATTACCCCGTCCATCCGACGCAAATCTACGAGTCCGCCTGGCTATTCCTTGTCGCACTGTATCTGTGGGGACGACGCAAGAAGAGTCCGTCGTTGATGGGCGAGTATTTGATATTGAACGGAGTCGGGCGCACCGTCGTCGAGCACTGGCGCCTCAATCCTCGCGTCGCCCTCGATATGTCCGAAGCACAATGGATCGGGATCGGATTGATCGTCTTTGGTGCGCTGCTTCTCGTACTTGCGCGCAGTGCCGCCGCTGATCAACCAAACGCCGTTTCCAGGCGAAGCTGAAGTCGCTTGGCTCTGTCTAGGCTTGCGGCACTCTCCTCATCGTCTTCTACTAGGCGTCCGAGTCGTCCCAGTACGGACGCTGCCAAACACGCGAAGTCCCGCTCGTCCTCGTGCCCGCCCAGATCGACCCAGTCCTCGAGGGTCGCGATGCTCGTCGCGTAGTCCCCGTCCAGAAAGGCCTGCATGCCACATGCGTAGAGCCTCAGTTGCTCCAGTTCGGCGCGAGGTGCGTCCGGTTGTTCGCTGGCCTCGCGAAGTGCTTCCGCAGCTTTTATGAAATACGCACTCTCGAGTAGCGCGCGAGCCCCTTCCACGAGGCCCGTAACGGTGTCCCCGTGCATCGCTTCGAGAATTCCCGCGAAGCCCTCCGGAAAGGTTGCATCCACCTGTTCGCGACGACTCAGCAGACAACGTGTCACGACACGGTCTCCAGACCGCTCGGCGAGCAGACGGCGCAGCTGATCTCGAGTTTGCACGAGCAGGGCGCGCACTTCGGAAATCACCTCGCCGAGGCGCGACACGCTGTTTTCGAGGATTCGATCGAACTCTCCGAAGAGCGTGTCCGATTCCTCGTCGGCCGCCTTGCGCAATAGCGCGACTCGCGGTGCGTAGACCTCGCGCTGATACAGCGACTCGCGAAGCTTCATCGCCTCGTGAAAAAGCGAACCCACAGCCAGGTCGAAAAGGGCTTCGCGGCGAACGGCTTTCGTGGCGATTCCATGGGAACGAAAGAGCGCATGACTCTTTTCCTTTAGCCGGTAGAGAACGGCGCGATCATCATCGCCAACCAAGGCTCGAATCTTGGCGAAGGGAATCTCGTCTTCGGCATATTTCGAGAAAATTTCGTGAAGTTCCGCATGCGCCGTCAGAAACTCCCGAAGGAGCTGGACGAAATTGGAGACATCCTTGGCTTCCGAGGCGTCGCTGGCTCTCTCTTCGCGGCTGCGCTTGGTCGGGGTCATTCGGGTCTTTCACTCGCAGCAGGGAGGGCAATCCAGGCTTTAGCCGTCGGTCGGGCGGACTGAGAATAGAAGAGCGGAATCGACGAGCCAATGGAACCGATCGAGGGCACCGCCCCCCTCCGATTCACCTGTTTGATCACTGGAGAGAGCACTTGAATCCCGAGGGGGGCATGCAACTCTTCGCTGCTACCGCACAACTCGTTTCGGTTGTTCGGCGACCGGCCTTCTCCTAAGTTCCGAACGGACAAAAAATCGGCAAGTACCGCCTCTAGAAAGGAAATTCAGCGATGACCGAGCCCGAACGCGAGAGCATGGAGGTCGACATCCTCTACGTCGGAGCCGGACCCGCAACCCTGGCTTCTGCGTATCACCTGATGAAGCAGGTGGAGATCCACAACGAGGCCTGCGAAAAAACCGGCGCCGTGCCCATCGAGCCCCCCACCATCCTGGTAATCGAGAAGGCGGCAGGCGTTGGGGATCATCAACTTTCCGGCTCGGTCATGAATCCCCGAGCGATGAAAGAACTCATGCCCGACTTCGTCGAGCAGGGTTTTCCGACCGAATACATCTGCGACAAAGACTATTTCTGGATGTTCACGCGCAAGGGCACGATCAAGAGTCCGTTTACGCCGCCCATGTTCAAGAAGAAGGGCTACCACGTCACGTCGCTCTCGAACGTGGTGAAGTGGCTCGCCGAAAAATGCGAAGAAATCGGAATCGAAATCTATCCGGGCTTCGCCGGTGATCAAATCTTGACCGAGGGCGACCGTGTCATCGGTGTTCGCACGGGCGACATGGGTATCGACAAACACGGCAAGCCCAAAGCCAACTACCAACCCGGCATGGACATTCTGGCGAAGTGTACGGTTCTCGGTGAGGGCGTGCATGGGTCGATGTCGAAGCAATTAATCGAGCGTTTCGAGATGCAGGGCAAGAACCCGCAAACATTTGAAACGGGCATCAAGGAGATCTGGCGAGTCAAGCCAGAGAAGCACCAGCCCGGACGCGTCGTCCACGGCTCGATGTTTCCCGATTTCTTCGGCGAGATCAACGGCATGTTCCTTTACGACATGAAGGACAACCTGATCTCCTACGGCTATGTCACACCGCTCTCGAGTGAGGATCCGAACAACGACCCCCATCGTGCTGCACAGGAGTTCAAACGGGACTCTCCGTTCATGCGTGACCTGCTGGAGGGTGCGGAACTCGTTCGATACGGCGCAAAATGCATCCCGACTGGCGGCATTCATGCGCAGCCCAAGCTCTACACCAACGGAGCGATGTTGGTCGGCGATTCCGCCTCGATGCTCAATATCATGAAGCTCGCCGGTGTCCATATGGCCATCAAAACCGGCATGTTGGCCGCGGAGACCCTCCTCGACGCGATCAAGCTCGACGACTTCAGCACAAAGACTCTCGGCGGCTATGCAGAGCGTTTCAAGGACAGCTGGGCATATGAAGAGCATATGGAGG
>JAQBEG010000629.1:0-3239 GCA_032123985.1 Deltaproteobacteria bacterium | reverse complement strand
GGCCGAATCGTTCGGAGTGAGGGCGAGATCGATGCAAAGAGCCGGATGGTCAACGTGGTAGCGCGTGTCGAGGATCCCTATGGATCGAATGAGAACAGCGATCGGCCGCCGCTCGCCGTCGGCCTCTTCGTCGAAGCCGATATCGCCGGGCCGGAGGCAAGCGATGTGATCGTCGTGCCGCGTTATGCGATGCGCGGAGATTCTCAGATCCTGATCGTGAACGCCAAGAATGAGCTTCGCTCGAAGCCGGTCCAGGTTCTGCGAATCGATCGTGACGACGTGCTCGTACAGGGTCCGCTGGCCGAGGGTGAGCGAATCTGTGTTTCGCCGATTCAGGTCGTCGTCGAGGGGATGCTTGTAAACGCGATCGAAGACCCGCAGCCCGTCGCTCTCGAGACCGGCAACTCATGAATCGCGTCATCGAGTGGTTCGTTCACAATCCGGTGGCGTCAAATCTGCTGATGCTCGTGATGATCGTCGGCGGCGTGATGATCCTGTCGACCATTCGTCAGGAAGAATTTCCGGCGATCGAGCCGGAAGCGGTACGGATTACGGTCGAATACCGAGGCGCATCGCCGGAGGAGGTCGAGCAATCGATCTGCATCCGGATCGAGGAAGCGATCGAGGGGACCCCCAATCTAGATCGAATCACCTCGGTGGCCGCCGAGGGTGCCTGCAATGTGACGGCGGAACTGGTCGTCGGCTCGGACGTCGATTCGGCCACGACCGATATGCAGAATCGGATCGATGCGATCGATACGTTTCCAGTCGAGGCGGAGAAGCCCACGGTTGCCAAATACGATATGCGCCGCGGCGTGCTCAAGGTTGCCATCTCGGGTGCGATCGGCGAGCGCGACCTCAAAGCGGTTGGCCAGCGCGCGCGTGAGGAGATCGCGGCGCTGCCCGCCGTCTCCCAGGCCGAGCTGGTCTTCGACCGCCCCTACGAAGTCTCGATCGAAGTTTCGGAGGAGACCTTGCGGCGCCACGGGCTTGATCTCGAGACCGTGGCGCAGGCAGTACGCAACGCCTCGCTCGATTTGCCGGGCGGTTCGGTCAAGACTGCCGGGGGCGAAATTCTGCTTCGTGCGAAGGGCCAGGCCTATCGTGGAATCGAGTTCGAGGAGATCGTCGTGCTCACTCGAAACGACGGGACGCTCGTCCGGGTGCGCGACCTCGGGCAAGTGATCGATGGCTTCGAGGACACCGAGCTGCGAGGGCTCTTCAATGGAGATCCGAGTGTCGTCGTCAAGGTTCAACTGATCGGGGATGAGGACGTGCTTGATGCCGCAGCGGCGATCAAGGCATGGGTTCCGACTTTTCGCGCGAGTGTTCCGGAAGGCGTTGCGGTGACGATCTTCAATGATGAGTCGTTGGATCTCGTGACGCGGCTCGACGTGATGGCAAAAAACGGGCGAAGCGGGCTGATTCTAGTCCTGATCACGCTGGCCTTGTTTCTGCGATTTCGACTCGCGATGTGGGTCGCAGCGGGTGTTCCGATTTCCTTTTTGGGCGCGGTGATATTCTTTCCTGCCTTTGGGATCACGATCAGTACGATGACCGTGATGGCCCTCATCCTGGTCCTCGGAATCCTCGTCGACGACGCGATCGTGATCGGTGAGAGCGTACATACTTACGAGGAAGAACTCGGTGATCAGGTCGAAGCGGCTATCAAGGGAACCCAGGCCGTTTATATCCCGGTCTTTTTCGGCGTGATGACGAGCATGGCCGCGTTTCTGCCGATCTTGCTGGTACCGGGAAGGATGGGCAGCTTCTTCGGTGTGATCGGCTCGACCGCAATCTTGTGTCTCGCATTCTCGTTGGTCGAATCGCAGTTCATCCTTCCGGCGCATCTCGCACATCGACGCCTCACGTCGAAGCGTGGCGCGCCGAACGCCGCCGTGAAGGCCTGGACGACGTTCCAGAACCTGATGTCTGGCTGGCTCGAGCGCCTGGGCAATGTCCATTATCGAAACATCCTCGATGTCGTCATCGAGTGGCGTTACGCGGTGGTGACGGCAGCCGTCGGCGTCCTGATTCTATCATCAGCATTATTTGCGAGTGGCCGACTCCGCTATCAGTTCTTTCCCCAGGTGGCTGGAAATGTCGCCTTCGCGACTTTGACGATGGCGCAGGGTGCACCGCTCGCGCGCACTGAGATCGCCCTTGCCCAGATTCAAAGCGCTGCCGATCAGCTCCGTCGTGAATTCGACGAGGAATTTCCGGGCCCTTCCATCGTTGTGCACACGTTTGGCTCCATCGGTGAGCAGCTCGGACGAGACGGGCCCCAGCGTCCACAGGTGCTTGGCGGCGCCCATCTCGCCGAGCTGGGCATCGAACTCGTTGCGGCCGTCGATCGCGAGATCACGACGGATGAAGTCCTCGCTCGATGGCGGGAGCTGACCGGGCCGGTGCCCGACGCAGTGGAGCTCGTATTCGCATCTGATGCATTCTCAGCGGGTGAGCCCATCAATATCGAGCTGTTCGGTTCCGACGACATCGACGAACTCACACAGGCCTCCGCCATGGTCAAACAATTTCTCGCGACCTTCGCCGGAGTCTCGGATATCGCCGACTCCTTCCGCGCCGGTAAACAAGAGGTCCAGCTCTCGGTGCGCGAAAGTGCGCTGCCCTTGGGTCTCACTCAGAACGACCTCGCGCGGCAGGTTCGTCAGGCGTTCTACGGGGAGGAGGCGCAGCGCATTCAGCGTGGGCGCGACGATGTCCGCGTGATGGTTCGCTATCCGGAGGCCGAACGGCGTTCGCTGGGATCGCTCGAGGAAATGCGGATTCGAACTAGAGATGGTACGGAAGTTCCTTTTGCCGCCGTCGCTGATGCCGAGATCTCGAGGGGCTTCGCGAGCATTCGACGGACGGATCGCCGACGCGTCGTGACGGTGACTGCGGACGTGGAACGAAACGTAACGACACCGGATCGCGTCGTCGGAGCGTTCGAGGCCTGGACTCCGGAACTCTACAAAAGGTTTCCGAACGTGACCTATCGGCTGGGTGGAGAGCAGCGAGAGCAGGCTGAAGCGGCTGGCGGAGTGATCAAGGGTTTCGGTATGGCGTTGATGGTGATCTATGTGCTCCTGGCCATTCCGCTCCGCTCTTATCTGCAACCTCTCATCATCATGAGCGTGATTCCTTTCGGTACGGTGGGTGCGATCCTCGGACATTTCCTGCTCGGTTGGGATGTGGTGTTCTTTTCGGTGCTGGGAATGGTGGCTCTATCGGGCGTC
>JAQBEG010000628.1:0-6025 GCA_032123985.1 Deltaproteobacteria bacterium | reverse complement strand
CGAAGCGAGATCGAACCTAGTTCGAGCGCGTCCAGCAGAGCAGCGTAGGCCTTGAGCGCCTCGGTATCCTGCCCGGTGGCGATCAGCTGACGACCGAGTTCCGCACGCAGGCCAGCGTGAGAGGGCGCCACCTCGATGGCTCGCGATAGTTCCTCGATCGCGCTCTTCGTGTCCCCGCGACTGGCGCGCGCTCGAGCGAGCGCGATTCGCGCGGCGTGATCGAATGGCCGGTCTCCGAGGGTCTTCTGGAGGTATCGGTCGAAATCTTCGGGCTTGCCGCGTGCGGCATAGCAAGCCGCTATTTTCGGATAGAGCAACGGCGCAATTTCTTGGTCGATGGTGGCTCCGCGTTTCCAGGCGTCGAGTGCCTTCACGGTCTTGTCACGCTCGGCTTCGAACTCGCCCAGGATCTTCCACGCTTGCCCACAGGTCTTGTCACGTCGAAGACAGCGTTTGATCGCCTGCCGCGCGCCGTCATGATTCCCCTCCTCACTCAAGCCCTGGGATTGTGAGAGAAGGATACGTACTTCGAGTCGGTTGCCGACCTCCCGGTCACGCCGGCGGAGTCGGCGCACCAGCGAGAGTGCACGTGAAAATTCCCCGAGATCATGAAGAAGGGAAACGAGTCGTTCGAGGACTTCGACGCTGCGCGGCTGCATTCCGAGAATTTCTTCATAGGTTGCGGCCGCGCGCTCCCGGTAGCCCCCCGCTTCGAAGTCGCGTGCGAGTTCGAGAAGCGCTTCCGCGCGGGTTTCGCGCGTCAGCTCGGAGCGCAGTAAGAGATTCTGATGCATTCGGATGGCGCGGCCGATAGAGCCCTGCTGCCGATAGAGCCTGGCCAGCGCGTGATAGGCGTCGAGGTCCTTACTATCCGCTTCGACGATCCGCTCCAGCCAGGTCTCGGCGCCTGGCCAATCTCCTGCGATTGCTGCACGAAGGCTACGTCGCCACGCTCGGGCGACTTCATCGGGCTTAGCGGGAGCGCTCTTCCTTCTCCACGCCACGAGCTACCGCCGTTCCGCGGCGGGCGATGCCAGGGGCGCGTCGTGAAACTCCGAATCACCTGCTGCAAGCGGGAGGCTTCGCATCTCGTGCAGTTCGGATTCGAGTCGCCGAATCGCTCGTCGATAGCGATGGTTCAGCAAACGAACGCGCATCCAGGCAAAGCCGACGAGAACGCCAGAGACGACCGCTCCGATTCCGATCGAGACGAGAATCGCCCACCACAACTCGATGTTGGTGATGCGTATCCAGATCAAATCGAGATCGATCGTCGATTCATTTCCAGATCGAAACGACCAACCCATCCAAAGCGTCCCGACAAAGAGTACGACGCCCACTGCCCACAAAAACAGTCGTCTCACACTGCCCCCCCCAAAGAAGCCGTCCCGAGGTCCGCCCCAAGGCTTAGGCGGTCGCCTTTTTCTCGGAAGCGGCATCCGAACCGGACGCACCCGCAATAACAGGCGCGCAGTCCACCATCTCCTTCAGTTCTTTGCCCACCTTGAAGAAAGGCGTCCGCTTGGCAGAGATATGAACGGGTTCACCCGTCTTCGGATTCCGTCCATCTCGCGCCTCCCGAATCTTGACTTGAAAGGATCCGAAACCGCGGATCTCGATTCGATCTCCTGTCCGCAGCGACTCGATCATCGCATCGAAGATCGTATTGACGACGACCTCGGTGTCCTTTTTCGAAATATGGGGCGTGCGCTTCGCGACCTCTTCAATCAAACCGCTCTTCGTCATTCTCTCTCCCCGAGCATCTATCGCGGCAGAGCGACTTCGGAGTGCGCGCCCATCTGGACGCGCACCCCGGATCGCAATTCCTAGGACTCTTCAGAATCGCCCGATTTCTGCGCTTGCAGTTTCTCGGCCAACAGATCGCCCAACGTAGTCGTCTGACTTGCTGACTGCTGTGCAGCAACCTCCTTCAAGGCTGCGCGTTCCGCCTTGTCGTTCACCGCTCGGATCGACAATGAAATCTTCTGCTCGCCTGCGTCCACCTTGACGACTAGAGCTGTGATCTCCTGCCCTTCCTTGAAGTGTTCGGAGGGAATTTCGATTCGGTCGGCCGCCAGCTCCGAGCTGTAGACCAGACCATCGATTCCGTCCTCGAGCTTCACGAACACGCCGAAGTCGGTCACGCTAGTGACCGGGCCCGTGATCTCGCTGCCGACCGTGTACTTCTTCAGAATGTCATCCCACGGATTGGCCTCGAGTTGCTTGATGCCGAGGGAGAACTTTTCGTTCTCCTTGTCAATCTTGAGCACGACTGCCTCGACTTCATCTCCCTTCTCGAATCGATCGGATGGATGCTTCACCTGTTCGGTCCACGAGATATCGGAGACATGCACGAGTCCATCGATGCCTTCTTCTAGACCGACGAAGATGCCAAAGTTCGTAATGTTGCGAACCTGGCCGGAGACCCGCGTACCGACCGGGTATCGCTCTTCGATCACGGACCACGGGTTTTCTTCGATCTGCTTCATTCCGAGCGAAATCTTGCGATCTCGTTCGTCGACATCGAGTACGACTGCTTCAACCTCGTCACCGATCGTGACAACCTTGGAAGGGTGTTTGACGCGCTTTGTCCAGGACATCTCTGAGACGTGTACGAGACCCTCGATGCCCGGCTCGAGCTCGATGAACGCACCATAGTCAGTGAGCGAAACGACCTTCCCACGAATGCGCACGCCGAGCGGATAGCGCATCCCGGCGTCGATCCACGGGTCAGGCTGGATCTGCTTGAGACCAAGCGACACACGTTCGGCTTCCTGGTCGAACTTGAGAACCTTGACCTTGATCTCGTCACCGACGTGGAAGAGCTCGCCCGGATGGTTGATGCGGCCCCAGGACATGTCGGTGATGTGGAGCAGGCCGTCGATTCCGCCGAGATCGATGAACGCGCCGTAGTCGGTCAGGTTCTTGATCACGCCGTCGAGGATCTGTCCCTCGTTCAGAGTCGATAGAGTGCCCTCGCGCATCATCTTTCGTTCGGTTTCGAGCAGAGCCCGACGCGAAAGAACGATGTTGCCGCGACGCTTGTTGAACTTGATGATCTTGAAGTTGGTCTTCTCGCCAAGCAGCGCTTCGAGATTTCGTACCGGTCGCAGGTCGACCTGTGAACCAGGAAGGAACGCCTTGACTCCGATGTCTACAGAGAGTCCACCCTTCACGCGAGCGACGATAATCCCCTCGACAGCTTCTTCGTTGTCGTATGCATTGCTGATCTCGTCCCAGACCTTGAGGCGCTCCGCCTTTTCTTTGGACAGGACGAGTTGGCCGTCTTCGTTCTCGACTTCTTCGACAAGGACATCGACGGAGTCTCCGACGGCGATGGTCAATTCACCCTCTTCCGTCATAAATTCCCAGGACGCGATCATTCCCTCGGACTTGAAGCCGATATCGATCTGAACGAAATCGTTGTCGATCGAGAGGACTCTGCCGCGCGCGATCTCTCCTTCCTTGAAGGATCGGTCACTACTTCCAAAGAGATCGGCGAAACTTTCGCCACCTCCGGATTGTTCGGTTGTTTCATTCATGTGGTTTTTCGTAACTCCTAATGGCCTGACTCACACCTTGCGAGTGGCCTTGACGTTAAAAATTCAGATTAGGGTCCGTATCCGATGCTCGAGGAGCGCTCGCAGCAATCTCCGCAAGTCGTACGCGGGCCTGATTCAAAAACTGTTCGAGCGCCTCGGCGTCACCCTCTTCGAGCAGGCGCGCGAGCCTCGCGAGTGACTCGGAGAAATGATTCAGGGGACCCGAAAGGGCCTTGCTATTCAGGCTCAGGATCTCGCCCCAGAGTTCTGCATCGCTCTGCGCAATTCGCGTGAAGTCGCGAAACCCACTACCCGCGAGCTCGCCCACTCCATCCGGTGCAGATCGGAGTGACTCCGCGAAGGCAAACGCGAGTAGATGAGGCAGATGACTGACCCACGCGACTTCTTCGTCATGAATCGCCGGTGTCCGTCGGGTAACTCGCGCACCCAATGCACGCCAGAAGCTTTCTACGCGCTCGACGGCGCGGGGATCCTGGCCAACTCGCGGTGTGACCACGCAGGTCGCGCCCTCGAAGAGATCGGCACTCGCGTGATCCGGACCTCGTAGATGACTGCCGGCCATCGGGTGGGATCCGACGTATTCGACGCCGTCCGGCAGAAGCCCCGGGAGAGTGTCGAAAATGGATACTTTGACGCTGCCAACATCCGTCACGATACAACCCGGTTCGAGATTCGAAACCACTTCCGCGACAACCTGCACCATCGAGCCCACCGGTGTTCCTAGCACTACGAAATCCGCACCGACGACGGCATCGATTGGCGAGGCGACCGAGTCGACGATTCCTGCTGCGCATGCGCGCTCGAGGGGTCCCGATCTTCGCGCCGCGCCGACGACTTCACGTGCAAGCCCGCGCTGCTTCGCGGCAGCAGCAACCGATCCACCCAGTAGACCCAGGCCGAGCACTGCCATTTTTTCGAAGGGAGGCGGATTCATCCCTGGCCCCCTCCGTTTGCGTGAATCTCCGCCAACACCTTGATCAATCGTTCGTTCTCTTCGGGGAGTCCGATCGAAATCCGAACATGGTCGTTCAGTCCAAACCCAGTCATCGGTCGGACGATCACACCTTTCTGCAAGAGTGCGTCGAAGACATCAGCCCCGGTCCGAGCCAGAATGTAATTCGCATCGGTTGGCCACGTCTCGATTCCCATCTTTCCGAGTGCGTCCGTGAGATACTCGACGCCGATCGCGTTCAGCTCCAGCGTACGCCGCACGTGATCTTCGTCATCGAGCGCGGCGAGCGCCGCGATTTCGGCCAATCGATTGACGTTGAATGGATGCCGCGCGCGTTCGAGATAGCTCGCAAATTCCGTATCACAGATGCCATATCCGATCCGAATCCCCGCCAGGCCATAGACTTTGGAGAAAGTGCGAAGCACGAGTGTCCCCGGCCGCCGCGACATCAGGGCGAGGACATCGGGGTAGTCGTTCCTGCGTACATACTCGAAGTACGCCTCGTCGACGACCAGAATCACATCACGAGGCAGGTTCTCAGCGAAACGAGCAAAGTCCTCTGCGCCAACGCTCGACCCGGTCGGATTATTCGGATTGCATAGCATGACGATCCGGGTTTTTTCCGTCACCGCCGCAACCATCGCGTCCAGATCGTGAACGAATTCGTGGTTGAGGGGAACCGGTACTCCCGTGGCCCCCATGCCCTGAATGACGATCGGATACATGGCGAACGAGGGCCAGCCGTAGACGACCTCGTCCCCCGGTCCAATCACGGTCTTCGCAATCAGTTCGAGAATCTCATCCCCGCCACAGCCAAAGACGAGTTGGTTCTCGGAAACGCCAAGTCGGCTCGACAGTGCAGTCCGAAGCGCAAAGCTCGCTCCGTCGGGATAGCGGTTAACGTTGGCTAGCGCCGCTCGCATGGCCTCGACGGCCTTTGGTGAGGGGCCGAGTGGATTCTCGTTCGAAGCGAGTTTGATCGATTCGCGAATTCCTAGTTCGCGCTCGAGTTCTTCGATCGGCTTGCCCGGTACGTAGGGTGCCAGGTTCCGGATATGGGGCTTGATTAGATCGACGAGGCTCATTCCGCTGACCCTTCATCGCCGGACCCGGACACTTCGAGCGCTCGCGGAAATGAGCCCAGAACCTTGTGTGAAGCGGCGACCTCCGCAGCCTCGTCCAGAGCGCGCCGGACCGCCGGATCGTTCTGATGCCCTTCCATGTCAACGATGAAGTTGTATTCCCACGGCTTGCCCTTCATCGGTCTCGACTGCACGGCTGTCAGATTGACGCCATTCTGCGCGAATGGACCCAATAGGTTGTGCAATGCACCCGCCTGGTCCCTACGAACGGTAAAGATCGCGCTGGTCAAATCCTGGCCCGACGGCGCGGGAGTCTCCCTTCCAACCACGAGAAATCGCGTCGTATTGCCCCTGTGATCCTCGATGCCGGCGGCGATCGTGAGCAGGTCATAAACCGTCGCGGTCACTTCGGAACCGATCGATGCCAC
>JAQBEG010000627.1:0-5981 GCA_032123985.1 Deltaproteobacteria bacterium | reverse complement strand
TCGTACTCGGATCGATGATGCGAACACGGGTCCAGGGGGGCGCGAGCTTGCGTCGCGGACCGGATGGATCAACCAGGGTCGAGTCGTAGAATTGGCTGCCCAGCTCCGTCATGCCGTACTGATTTACGACGCTCGATTCCGGGATTCCAAATCGGCTCGCCAGGTCCGTGCGCAGGATGTCACGGGATACCTCGCGACTTCGACCTTTGAAACCACCGGTCTCCATCACCCGGGAGCCTTCGGGCAATTGCCAGGCGTTCGGAGCAGAACTGGTCGTGGCATCCAGGAAATGAACGAATGCGAAGGATGTACCCAGAAGAAGAAGAGGTCGATTGCCCTCCCGCGCGTGGCTTCGAGCCTCTTCGAGCCCCTGGAGATCGAGCTGACCTCCGCGTATGTCGAATCCACTCCCGATTCCACCCTCCGCAATACGCAATGTTGCGAACATGTGCGTGAGCGAAGAGTCGGGGGCTTCTTCCTCGGACGGAGCGAGAAAGCGCAACGTCGAACGGTTGCCGCGAAGTGCGCCGAGGAAGGTTTCGCGAAGGCTCGCCAGAAGAGAGGCCTCATAGATTCGCAGCGAGTCGAGACGAAGCAAGCCACGCCGATCGGAAGACGTGCCGCTCGTTCGAAAGACTTTGACTGTTGCGTCCAGATCGAAACTACACAAATCGAATTCTTTGAACGCACCGGTCGGGACTGCGGGAATTTCGTTGAATCGCTCGACGCTCGATGGTGTTTTTTCGAGCGAGCGGCAGAATCGCGCATAGGGCTCACAAGCTTGGTACTGAAAACAAAAGAGCGCGAGTGCGAGTCTCTCGAAACGGGCGTCATCCACGCGCCAGGGCGTTTCTTCCATCCACTGGAGGAGATCGGTTTCGATCTCGGTTCGATTCATGCCGATTCTCGACTCAGCGCCGAAAGGGATTCGAGAATGCGGGAGATCTCGTCACAGGCCTCGAACAGCGCCCTTTCGCCGATCGTGAGTGGTGGAGTCAACGAGAGAACGCAGCCGCCATCTCCTGAAGGAAGCAGGACATAGCCCCGCTCGAGCAGCGTCGTGCACGCCGTGAGTGAGACCTCGGAACTCACGCATTCGATGCCGATCATCAGGCCGAGGCCACGCACTTCTCGGACTGCCGCGATACCGGTTAGGCTGGTGCGTAGACGTTCGAGCGCAGCGTGTCCGAGCTGGCGCGAACGTTCGGGGAGCTGCCAACGGGCCGCGACGGCCAACGAGGCGATCGCTGCCGCACAGCTCGCGGGATGGCCCAGAAAGGTCTGCGTGTGAATGGCCTCGCCGTTGGATCGAGGCCAGGCATCGAAGACGCTTTTCAGACCCATGCATGCGGAGATGGGCATTCCCGAAGCCAGCCCCTTGCCAACGCATAGAAGGTCCGGCACGACCCGCTCGTGATCGCACGCAAAAACTGCGCCGGTGCGGCCGAAACCCGTATAGATCTCGTCCGCGATCAGCAGCCACCCCTGTTCATCACAGAGTTCGCGCAGTCCGCGCATGAATCCCGGCGGCGGTACGCGTTCGCCACCGCGCCCCTGGACCGGCTCGACTAGTACGGCCCCGATCTCATCGCCCGAAACGCGCGCGACACGAGCGAGTTGATCGAGATCGCCGTAGGGCACGAAAGTTGTCGCTCCGGGAAGACGGGCGCGGAAGGGTTCGCGGAAATCGGATCGCCACGTGCAGTCGAGCGCGCCGAGCGATAGTCCGTGATAGGCGCCCTCGAACGCCAGAATGCCCGGCCGTCCAGTGTTGAGCAGAGCCGTCTTGATCGCGGTTTCGACGGCATCGGATCCCGACGAGGAAAGAACCGTGCGAATCGGTGGCGGCTCGCTCGCATCGCCCCTTGGATAAAGCTCTGACAAGCGTTCGAGCAATTCGACCTTGACGCGCGCTGGATGGACATCACCCATTCCGTGAAGGAGCGACTCGGCCTGCCTGGAGAGCGCTTCGACGACCTCTGGATGGGCGTGACCCACATTGGCAACGCCGAAGGCCGCAGTGAGATCGACGAAGCGATTTCCATCGACGTCCCAAAGATTTGCGAAGGACGCGCGTTCCCAAAAGATCGGGACGGGGTCGAGCGCGGTTACGTTCCGGCTTTCGACCTTGGCGAGGCGTACGGCGAGCGCACGCGATTCGGGACCGGGAATCGCGCTGCAGAGTTCCGGACCGAATGTCTCTGGCCAATTCGCCAGCGGCACGGTCGCACGCTCCGAAGGGGTCAAGGGCTCCATCATGGCCGCATTGTAGGGCGCCGCTTCGAAGTGTGGACCCTCGGGCGTCAGGACTGCGAGGCCTGCATGAGCCGCTTCTTCAAAGGTTGGCGCCACGCGTCGGCCAGCGTTTCGATCGACACGACCCTCTCGAGGGCTGCGGGCGACGCGGAGCGATCGAGCCAGAGCGCGGCCAGAGAGGACACCGAAATTTCGTCCTCGCTCGTGCGGAGCCTCACGACGTCGTTTCCGGCGCGGATCAACCCAGCGCCCTGGACACCTCGATAAAAGCCGACGCGGCCGCTTCTCAGGAAGCGCTTCGGAAACGCTGGGTCATCGAATCTCAGGCCGAGCTTCATGCAGGGTCGTCTTGGTTGGTTGACCTCGAACGTTGCGCTCCCGATTCGAAACTGGTCTCCGATCAGCACACAGTCTTCCGGCCAACCGCTGAGCGTGAGGTTTTCTCCGAACATTCCGGCGTTCAGGTCCGGGCGCGCGAGTTCGTTACGCCAATACTGTGCGCTCGATTCGTCATAGGCGTAGACCGCCTTGTCGATTCCGCCATGGACGCTGAGATCGGCCTGGCCGTCGCCCTCGATTCCGTGTGACCCGACTTCGACACGTCCATCGACGGGGGACTTGAAGATTCCGGTTTGCATCGTGTCTCCGCGCCAGCGGACCGCAAGGGGTCGCCCCAGGCTGACGGCAAGCAGCTGTGAGGGCCCGTATGGCGAAGATTGCATCGATGGCTTCTTCCGGGAAATATGAATAGGGGCCAAGAGTAGAGGACTCGTCCTATCCTTGCGTTTCCAGCTGTAGGAGAGAGCGATGAGAAGCAGTGGAGAGATCGTCTATGTCGCGCTCGGCGCCAATCTCGGCGACCGCGACGCGACTTTTACAGCCGCCATCCGTGCGATTGAGTCGGAGAGCGAGCTGCTTTTGTTGGCCGCATCACCTGTTTTCGAGACGGAACCGTTCGGACCGGCCGGTCAGCGCGCTTACCTCAATGCGGTCGTGAAACTTCGTGTCTGGCTTGGTCCGGCCGAGTTGCTGCGTCGGCTTCAGTTTATCGAAACGGCGCTTGGTAGAGATCGTCGACGCGAGTCGCAAAGGTGGGGATCGCGCGAGATTGATCTCGACATCCTCTTCTTCGGCGATCGATGCATCGAATCTCCGGACCTCGTCGTTCCGCATGTCCGAGCCCACCAGCGCATCTTCGTCATGGCTCCGATGGCGGAGCTCGCGCCCTCTTTTGTTCATCCAAAACTCGGGATCACAATGGAAGTGATCGCGCGCTCCTTTTCTGATCGAGACGGCGTGCGGGCCTGGTCGCGACCGGCTGGTTGGCCAGGCTCGAGGGTCGATGCGTCCTCGTCCTCGCATGCTTCCGTCTACCGGATTTCTCCGCGACGGGCATGATTTAATACCCTATTCCAAAGGTAGGAATATTGTATCTCTGCCTCGACTGTAGTAATCAGAATCGCAGCCCGTTCGACCGAGATTTCGGTCTAAGCCCTCTCCTCTTTCGAACGAGGGTCCTGGAGCCTTCCCGATGTCTCTCTTCGCAGTTGACCCACTGGATAAAAAGCCTTTTGAAAACGAGGTATTGAACCTGGTCAAAAGCGAAGAAATAGAATCGTGGACGACTCAGGAAATACTGACTTGGGCAGTCGGGAAATTCGCAACGAAACTCACTATTTCGGCTTCGTTTGGCGCGCCGGAGGGCATGATCCTCATCGACATGCTCCACCGAATCGATCCCACGGCCCACGTATTCGTACTTGATACCGGCCGTCTTCATTCCGCAACTTACGACCTCATCGATCGGGTACGAGACCGCTACGGAAAGAGCGTCGACGTCGTGTTCCCCAACAACACCGATGTCGAAGGGATGGTTCGCGAGAAGGGCATGAACCTTTTCTACGAATCGCTCGAAAATCGGAAGCTCTGCTGCCAGATTCGCAAAGTTCAGCCGATGCGCCGGCATCTGGCAGGATTCGATGCGTATCTAACAGGGCTACGCCGCGATCAAAATGCAAATCGCGCCGACACGAAAAAGGTCGCAATCGATCCGCTGAACGGCGGCCTCGTCAAGATCAGTCCACTGGCCGACTGGACGCATGAGCGCGTTCTGGAATACGTTGGCGAACACACGGTGCCGATCAATCGGCTTCACCGCGAGGGCTACCCCTCCGTTGGATGTGAACCGTGCACTCGCGCGGTGGGTGTCGGTGATGACCCGCGTTCCGGGCGCTGGTGGTGGGAGAACGACGACACCAAGGAGTGTGGACTCCACGTCCAGGAAGAATCCGACGGTTCTGGGATCTAGTTTCTATGTGAGGCGGGCAGCGGGAGTACTGCGCCTTCGCGAGCTTCTCGCTGCGGCGTCCTCGGCGTACGGCAGTAAGCCTGCGGTGCCTTCGCTGCGAGGGTCTCGAAATCACAGCACTCTCGACACCCTTTAGCTGGATGCCAGCAGCGCTGGAGAGGCCCCGGAGGGTTTCGGCTGGGTTCGGGGTGATGGGTGACCTCAAGGGGTTTTGCTGAGTTGCCGATTGAATGGCTGCTGGGCGAGCCCGATCTGAATCGAGACCGGGGACGCGCGCGAGATTTTCCTGCGATCGAGGTGATGAAGTGACGATCGGGCCCGCGTTCTGGAATCGACTACTGACTTTCGCGGGCCTCTTTTGCTTGACAGCGACTTTGCTGCTCTTGCCCGCTGGTGTGCGCACCGTTCGGGCGGAGGACGGCGCACAGGTATCGAAGAGCGTGAATCCGACGCCCCCTTCGAGTGAGTCGGACGAAATCGAGCCGCCCCCGACTGCCCCGGTTAATCCGGCCGACAAAGTCGACGAGGCCGACCGACCGGGCCGCCCCCACAGCGAGGTCCGACCGGAATTCGTTCCGCTGAATACACGCGGATACAACTATGGTCCGCCGCCGGTCGAGGTGGCTCCCGCGCCCGTTCCGGATGAACCGAGTACACGCTAAACGGCGTTTCCATTCCCCCCCTTTCCCCCGCCGCGCGTAGGCTAGGATTCCCTGGCTTCTGATCAGGTCGGCATTTCGGCGGTGATCCCTGTTTACGCGCTCGACGGGGACGTTCGTCCGGTTGGTGACGTGACCATTCTGTGGGTCGCGGACTCATCTGGTGGGCACCGAGAACCTCCGCGGACGCTGGCAGAGCAGGGAGAAGCCCTGGCTGTATGGATCCCAACGTCACAAAGCGCATGCGGCAGCTCACCGGTAGTCTCGCGGCGATGTGGGCGATTTTGGCGATCGTCCTCTCTGTCTCTGCATTGATCGCACCACGTTCGGGCCCGCAAATGCCCCTGCGCACTTCGATCATCGCCGGTGTTGCAGTCGTTCATGCTGTGAGCGCGAATGCCGCGGCGGCCGGCATCGAAAGCGGCGACCACCTCATCAGCGTTGATCGAATTCCGGCGATGCAGATGTTGTGGGAAATGACGCTCGAGGGTGGGGTCGCGAGTGTCTATCAGATCAAGAAACCAGATGGATCGGAACTTCTTGTACCGCTCGAACCTGTTTTCGCTGAAGACGTAGACAAACTCAGTGACGTCCTGATTCATCTGGGCCTCTTGCTCGTGAGTTCCCTTTATCTCGTCGTTGCACTCGTCGTTTGGTGGACGCGGCCAGCGAGTTCCGAATCGTGGGCGCTTCTCCTCTACTGCTCGACGATGTCGGTGCTCATCTCGACGGCGATTCGGGTCGATCTCATTCCCTGG
>JAQBEG010000626.1:0-3548 GCA_032123985.1 Deltaproteobacteria bacterium | reverse complement strand
GGCTAAATTTTGTCCTGGCGCGTTCCCGCAACGGCGGCGACACTCATTAGAAATCCGATCGTATCCAGAATTTTTCAGTGCGATCCAGCTGTGCAGTGTCCGCGATACCCGAGGGGATGGCTTGCCGCGTCCGGCGACATCGGATTGCTTCGGGACCGCTCAGAATGCTGGCGTTCTGCTGGGATTGGGGCAAGATCAGCAATCAGCCACCGGCGCCCAGCGGAGAACCCCAGCATGGAAATCGAACCCGACGTACACGAAGACATGGACCACCGTGACGAAGCCTACTTCGATGTTGCGAGTGAACGCAGACGGACCTTTGATGCAAAGCTGCTGCAGGAACCGTTGACGCTCGTGCCGAGCCGTCCGCCGCTCGTGCTGGACGAATCGGCCACGGTCAAAGACGCGATGCAAGCGATGAAGCGACAGCATCGCGGCTGCGTCCTGATCACAGACGATGGTACGGTCCGGTCGCCACTGACCGGTATATTTACCGAGCGCGACATTCTGCTGAAAATCATCGACAGCGGTCGTAATCCGGCCACCGTGCCACTCAAAGACGTCATGACGGTCGACCCGGAATCGCTACCGATCGATGCGAAATTGGCTTGGGCGCTGAATATGATGTCCGTCGGCGGATTCCGGCACCTGCCTGTGACGGATCATCGCCGGTGGCCGGCGTTCATCATCTCGGTCAGAGATATCGTGGAGTTTCTTGTTGAGTCGTTTCCCGCCGAGATTCTCAATTTGCCGCCGGACTTTGGGCGTGAGCAGCGCCGGTCGCGCGACGGCGCATGATCGATTCGACTCCGACCGACTTACCGTCTCCGACCTTTTAACCTCCGACTTCCGATCGACTTCCGATCGAACTCCGGTCAATCTCCGGTCAATGTAGGCCGTGCGCGTGACGGCGCGCTCAGGTGACCTCGAGCGCGCGTGCCATTACGATTTTTCCGGAACGAACGAGTTCGATGATCGATTCTTCGGGAAATAGGGTGATCATGGCATCGAGCTTATCGCTGCCCCCGAATACGCGAAGGATTACGCTCTCGAATGCGTAGTCCACGACCTTCGCATTGAAATGTTCGGCGATCTCGAGCACTTCACGACGAGAATCCCCGATGCAACGAATCTTGATGAGTGCGATCTCGGTTTCGAATCGATCCGAGGCAGTGTGGTCGAACGCATGGACAACGTCGATCAGTTTCGTGAGTTGTTTGATCATCTGCTCGAGGATCGAGGAATCGCCTGAGCAAGTCACCGTCATTCGCGAAAAGCCGGGGTGAGCGCCCGGGCTAACGACCAGGCTCTCTATGTTGTAGCCGCGGCGCGAAAAGACGATCGCAACACGAACGAGCACGCCCGGCGCATTGCGGACGAGTAATGCGATCGTGTGAAGCTTCTTCGTCGAGTCGACTGAATTTACGTCGAGAGTTCGTGACGGCGAGCCAATGTCGAGCGATGTGACGCTGCTCATCTTCGATTGTCCTTTCGGATCATCCTCTCTGGAGGCGAGATCAGGTGCTGCCCGTGGGTTTGGCGAGTGGTCCCTTGGGTTTTTCGATGATCATGGCACTGAGTGGCGCGCCGGACGGAATCATGGGGAACACGTTGTCCTCCTTGACGACCTCGGCGACCACGACGCACGGGCCTTCATCGTATTCGTGCGCTTCTGCGAGTATTCGATCGACATCTGATGAGCGACGGATCCGCAACGCCTTGACCCCGTAGGCCTGAGCGAGCTTGACGAAATCGGGGTTGCCGATCAGATCGACACCGGACAGGCGGTTCTCGAAAAAGAGTTCCTGCCATTGGCGAACCATTCCGAGGAAGTTGTTGTTGATGATCAGGCACTTCGTGGGAAGTTTGTGAATTGCGGCCGTGGCGAGTTCCGCCTGCGTCATCTGGAATCCGCCGTCGCCGACCACGGCCCACACCTTTTTGTCGGGGCAACCGAATTGGGCGCCCAGAGACGCGGGAAAACCAAAGCCCATCGTGCCTGCACCACCCGAAGATATCCAGTGACGGTTGGTGGTCGACAGGCAGAATTGAGCGGCCCACATCTGATGCTGACCCACGTCCGTTGTAATGACGGCGTTGCCCTGCGTGATGGCGTTGAGGCGGTCGAGAACATGCTGCGTGCGAAGTCCACCCTGCTTGGCGTACTTCAGCGGGTAACGCTGGCGCCAGGTATCGCATTGCTTGAGCCATTCGTCGGTGTCCGCGGGATGGATCTGCGGAATCAACTCATCGAGGACGAGCCGCGCGTCGCCGGTAATCGCCACGTCGGGGACGATCATCTTTCCGAACTCGGCGGGGTCGATGTCGATATGGATCTTGGATGCACCAAGGCAGAACTCGTCGACCTTGCTGGTGATCCGATCGTCCCAGCGAGCGCCAATCGCCATGATGCAGTCGCATCCGTCGACGGCCTTGTTGGCATAAGCGGTTCCGTGCATTCCGAGCATGCCGAGATGAAGCGGATGGGTTTCGTCTGCGGCACCCTTGCCGAGCAGGGTGTTGACGATCGGTGCTCGCAGCTTCTCCGCCAGTCGAATCACGGCTTTGCCCGCGTTCGAGATCACCGCGCCATGGCCGACATAGAGAACGGGGCGGCGGGCGGCGGTCAAAATCTGCGCGGCGCGTCGGATCGCTTCGGGATCGCCGTGAGTCGGCACCGTGTAGCCGGGTAGGTCGATGTCATCGACGAACGCCGCATCGCATGGTCCTTGGGTGACGTCCTTGGGCAGGTCGATCAATACGGGCCCCGGGCGTCCAGTCGTTGCGATATAGAAGGCCTCGCGCGTTGCGCGGGGGATATCCGCAGCGTCTTTCAGGAGGTAGCTGTGCTTCACGACCGGATAGGTGATGCCGGTGACGTCGGCTTCCTGGAATCCATCCTTGCCGAGCATCGAAGTGATCGTCTGGCCTGTGAGCACGATCACCGGCACTGAATCCATGTGCGATGTCAGTAATCCGGTCACGGTATTCGTTGCGCCCGGTCCCGAGGTGACCAGAACCACGCCAGGCTTGCCCGTCGCCCGCGCGTAGCCGTCGGCCATATGCGTAGCTCCCTGCTCGTGGCGCACTAGGATCAATTTGATGTCGGAGTCGACCAGCGCGTCGAAGATCGGCATCGCGGCGCCGCCGGAGTATCCAAAGATGTACTCGACGCCCTCACGCTCGAGGCATTGGATCAACTTTTCGGCGCCGGTCGGCAAAGCGGGTTCCATGGCATCTCACTTCGAACAGGCTGTGTGCGTGGGCGGATCGCGAGAATCTGAGAGTCGACCACAGCATCGGGCTTTCAAATTCTCAGAAACATGGCATAGATCGGCATGAAAATCACACGACAGGAATGCATTCTCAGTAAAATCGCTTAATCAGTCCTAATTAGTAGACAAAAATCGAGAACAACTCCAAGCAAACCCATACAATTCGAAGTTATTTAGCTTTCCAGAAAGCTATAATGACTATGATGTGAATATTTCGAAGACTCGCGCGGAGCCGCTGGTGAGCCGATCGAACCCGAAGGCGTGACCACATGG
>JAQBEG010000625.1:0-10290 GCA_032123985.1 Deltaproteobacteria bacterium | reverse complement strand
CCTTCCGAGCGAGAGCGTCGTCGTGGTGCAA
The DNA here is from genome assembly GCA_032123985.1 of Deltaproteobacteria bacterium. Lineage (GTDB taxonomy): Bacteria > Myxococcota_A > UBA9160 > UBA9160 > UBA4427 > UBA4427. The sequence continues at coordinate 10,259 of JAQBEG010000625.1, read as the reverse complement.
GGCGAGCAAGGACAAGTCGAGCGAGTGGGTGCGACCGAGACGCGACTTCGGAGCGACTCGAAATCGTGGACGATTCCGAACGGGCAACTGCTCGACGACGTCGTGATTCGACTCTGATCGAGCCGCGCGAAAAATCCGCGAGTGCCCGCGATCGACTCTGGGCGGGATGTAGAGCGTGCTCGGAAGTGGGGAAATCAAGCGCGCGGATGTTCCAGGCTTGTTGGTTGGTAACACTGCCGAGAAAATGTTCGGTACGGTACAGTTCTCAGTCTATGCGCTGAAATCCAATGGTTTCATGTCACGCGTCGCACCAAAGGCCTAGCAAGGCACCCATGATGAAGGACAGCACGGCGCGCAATATTGGATCGGCAGCGTTTCGTGGGATAACGCTTCTTGGCGTCTGGCTGAGTCTCACGCGGGGGGAGATGTCCTCCATCGCAATCGGTCTCGTTGCCGTTGCGGTCACAACCGCGATGAGCATTCGCGTCCTGCCTCCCGCGCGCGGGAGGCTGCATGTCCGACGACTCCCAGGTTTTCTTTGGCGCTTCGGCGTAGCCTCTCTTGTCGGAGGAGCGGATGTGGCGCGGCGCGCCATGGCCCTTCGGCCTGGGCTAGCTCCCGATTTGATCGTCTGTCGTCTAGAACTCGCCTCCGTCAGGCAGCGCGTGCTGCTGGCGAACCTCGTGACCCTTCTCCCGGGAACGCTTTCGGCAGATCTCAATGAGTTCGAGCTGACAGTGCACGCGCTCGATGTGAATCAAGATATCCGCAGCCGGATCCACTCGCTCGAGTTGCAGGTCCAGAGTCTCTGGGGCGAGAGCCGCGAATGACGGCGGAGTCGAACGCGCTGGCGGGGTTATACCAGATTCTGGCGCTCATCCTCCTCTGCAATCTGATCGCAGGAATCATGCGCGTGATCCGGGGACCGACACCTTTCGACCGAATGATCGCGGTGCAATTTTTCGGAACCGTTGGTGTCGCGTTCCTCCTGCTCCTTGAAAAGAGCGCGCATATGCCCGCGCTGCGGGATGTTGCTTTGATGCTGGCAATCCTGGCGCCCGTCTCGACGATTGCCTTTGTTCGCGCGCACGAAGCCGCGAAGCGAGGAGGACCATGAGCGCAACAGCGCTCATCTCAGGTGTGCTCGCCACCCTTGGTGTGGGGTTCTACTGCGCAGGAACTCTCGGGTTGCTTCGGTTTCCCGATCTCTTTACAAGGCTTCACGTCCTGACCAAAGCAGACAACGTCGGTCTCGGTCTCATCGTGTCGGCCGTCAGTATTGCAGCGGACTCGTGGACGGAGGTGATGTGTCTCATATTGCTGTGGGTCGTGGTGATGATGGCTGGAGCCACCAGCGCTCATGCGGTGGCACGCGCGGCGCTCCGTTCGGGCATCGATCCGTGGAGGAGGGATCCTCGATGAATTCGATGGCGATGGAAATATTGCTCGGCGGGACGCTGGTAATCCTCGCCATCCGCTTGCTCTGGGCGAGCGACCTATTCGAAGGGATCGTCTTGTTCATCGTCTTCGGTCTGGTCCTGACTCTCGTCTGGGCATGGCTCGGGGCAGCCGACGTCGCTCTCGCTGAGGCGGCCATCGGGGCAGGCTTGACGGGTGCGCTGTTATTGGCCGCCTGGCGCAATGCCGCGAAGCGACTGGACTCGGCTGAGAAACGGCGCGGAACGAGCAGCCTATCGGGCTCGCTGGTCGCGGCTGTTGTGGGAGCGGCGCTCGGGGTCGTGCTCCAGATTTCGCTCGGGGATCCGGTCGAAGGTTCTATCGGCCTCTCGGGGCGGGTCGCAGAGGCTCTGCCGCGCAGCGGCGTCGCGAGCCCAATCACGGCGGTGCTATTGAACTTCCGAGCCTACGATACATTCCTCGAAGTCGGTGTTCTTTTGGCCGCATGGGTCGCCGCGGTCGGCCCCCTTGCCCCTTCTGGAATTGGCGGCGACGTCGACGCAAGCGAGACCGAAGGAATTCTGTCCACGCTCGGTCGTTTCTGGGTACCCCTTGTGCTCCTCGTTTCCGCCTACGTCCTCTGGGCCGGCAGTCGGTGGCCGGGTGGCGCGTTTCAGAGCGCCGCACTCTTGGCAGGCACCGCGATCCTGCTCGATCTGGTCGGTCTACCCATTCCGATCCGACAGCACCCGGGCCTGCGCGCGATCGTCCCCGTCGGTGGATTCGCGGCCTTTGGGTTCGCGGCCGCAGTAGGACTCCTGGGCCGGGGGAAACTGCTCGCGTTCCCGGAAGGCCAAGCCGACTGGTGGATCCCGGCGATCGAGTTGGCGACGACGATCTCCCTCGCTGCCGTGCTGTTTCTCCTTTATCGAGCAGTGCTCAGCAAACGAGGAGGTTCGAGTTGAGCCTTCTTTCGGTCGCAGCAAGCGCGCTGATACTGATCGGCCTCCACGCCACCCTCGCCCGGACTGATCCCGTGAAGCGTATTCTTGCGGCCAACATCCTCGGCTCGGGCGTCTTCATCTTGCTCCTCACGCTCTGTCGCGATGCCGACGGGCGCGTTGACCCAGTGCCCCAGGCGATGGTACTCACCGGAATCCTCGTCTCATTCTCTGCCACCGCTCTTGCTCTCGTCTTCGTTCGCTTGCTCGAAGCCGACTCTCTATCAGACGGGGAGGACGACTAAGTGCCCACGGCCATCGACGGCCTGCCCTGGGCGCCATGGACGATTCTTGTTCCCCTGATCGGCTCGATGCTCGTGATCCTGGTCGGGGGGCGCAGAGTTGTCTTCGTCGGCATCGCGAGCGTCTTCGTCACGGCGCTCTTTGCGGGCGGTGCGCTCATGCGTCTAGCACGTGTTGGGCCTGAGCGGCATTCGGTCGGTGGTTGGGAGGCCCCGCTCGGAATCGAGCTGGCGATCGACGGCTGGGGAGTCGGCTTCGTTGCACTGACCTCTATAGTTTCAACCGCAATCGCGATGTACGCCGCTCATTCATTGCAAGACGAAGTTCTGCGGACACGCTTCTGGAGCCTGTTCCTGATCCTCCTTGGAGGGCTGAACGCACTTTTCCTCTCGGGCGACCTCTTCAATCTCTATGTGACGCTCGAGATCGTAGGGGTGTCGGCGGCGGGTCTGACCGCGCTGGAGCGCAAACGAGAGGCGCTACAAGCCGCGCTTCGATACCTGCTTCTGTCCATTGTTGGTTCGTTCAGCTATTTGACGGCGGTCGTTCTGATTTATCGGGAACATGCAACCCTCGACCTCGCGCTGCTGGCGGTCCGTAGTACTGAGACGCCTCTCGCCGCAATGACGGTCGCCCTCATGACCGCAGGCCTGATCCTCAAGGCGGCTCTTTTCCCGCTCCATACATGGCTCCCCCCAGCTCACTCGAGCGCCCCCGCTTCGGTGAGCGCACTCCTTTCAGGCCTCGTCGTGAAGGCCTCGTTTTTCGTGTTGCTTCGCGTCTCCCTCGCGACGTGGCCCGCGCTTTGGGGAGAGCCGATGGCGTTGGTGCTTGGCCTGCTCGGTTCGGTGGCCGTCTTCTGGGGCTACGGCCAGGCGCTCCGGAGCACGCGGCTGAAAACGATGTTCGCCTACTCGACTGTCGCGCAGACCGGTCAGCTCTTTCTCGTATTTCCGCTTGCCGCCGCTGGGTCCGACGTCGCGGTCGGTGGTGTTCTTCTTCTCGCCGCATCGCACGCGCTCGCGAAGTCCGCGGCGTTTCTCGGCGCCGGAAACGTGGTACGCGCCACGGGTCGCGATCACCTGGAAGATCTCGCCGCCTGTGCCCCACGCATGCCAATGACTCAGGCCACATTTGCGTTCGCCGCGTTGAGTTTGATCGGCCTTCCGCCGAGCGCAGCATTCCTCGGAAAGTGGTTGCTCTTCGAAGCCGCCATGAAGACCCACCAATGGATCTGGCCAGGAGTACTCATCGCCGGCACGCTGCTATGCGCAGCGCTCATGCTCCGTATATTCGAATCAACACTTGGCCAACGATCAGAAACCACATCGCCGATGGCAGGCGTCCCGACGGGCTGCGAGTGGCCTCCCCTCGCGCTCGCGATCATGGCTGCTGTCCTCGGCGCCCTGGGCGGGCCGATCCTGGCGCTGACGCAGCAGGTCAGCGGTCCAGCCGCGCACCTCGTGGGCGCGAAGTGACTGGTTCGGAATTTCTCCTGATCGGGACTCTGTTGAGTTCCGCACTCCCGGGCGCGGTGATCTTTCTACTAAAGGATGAAAGCCGCCGATTGCGAACCACGCTCAACCTGCTCGGGGCCGGTACGAAGGTCCTACTCGTTGGTTTGTTGCTTCGAATCATCGCACAAGGCGAATTCCCGACGCTGAGCTTCTCGATATGGGGTTCGCTCGCGATCGAATTGAGGGCCGACGGGCTGGCGATGCTGCTCGCGACACTTTCGGCAATTCTATGGCTGCTGACGACGATCTATGCGGTCGGGTATTTCGAAGGTTCACCTCATTGCAGCCGTTTCTTTGGGTTCTTCAGCCTCTGTGTCACCGCAACGATGGGCGTCGCCGTTGCCGGCAATCTGTTCACGTTCCTTCTCTTCTACGAAATCTTGACATTCGTCACGTACCCCCTCGTCGTTCATCGGGGCACGAAGGCGGCACTGCACGCCGGCAAGGTGTATCTCGCATATACACTCAGCGGCGGAATGGTACTGATGTTAGGTGTCGTCTGGCTCCAGAACCTGGCCGGCACCACGGGCTTCATTCCCAGTGGCATCTTGAACGAGTTTGCGACCGAAAAGCCGTTTGAGCTTCGCATGCTCTTCGTCGTCCTCATGATTGGATTGGGTGTCAAGGCCGCAATGGTTCCTCTGCACGGCTGGCTACCGCAAGCCATGGTGGCGCCCGCACCCGTGAGTGCTCTCCTTCACGCCGTCGCAGTCGTCAAGGTCGGTGCGTTCGGGATCGTTCGCGTTGTGACGGAAATCTACGGATTCGAACTCGTTCGCGACCTCCGACTCGGCACGGGGTTGGCCATCGTTGCCAGTTTCTCGATCCTCTACGGTTCGATTCGCGCGATCACGCAAGAGAATCTAAAGCGTCTTCTAGCCTATTCGACGGTGAGCCAGGTCTCCTACATAGTGCTTGGGGTGGCGCTCGCCAGCCCGATAGCGGCTGTCGCGGGAGTCGTTCATCTGGTCCATCAGGGCCTGATGAAAATCAGCCTCTTTCTCTGCGCGGGCGTCCTGGCTGAGACGTTCGGCATCCATCGCATCGACGAGATGAACGGTGTTGGGCGACACATGCCTTGGACCATGGGCGCCTTTTCTTTGGCTGCGCTGGGCATGATCGGTGCGCCCCCGATGGCCGGCTTCGTCACAAAGTGGGAATTGGGCATCGGGAGTCTCGATGCGGGCGCACCATGGGTCTTGGTCGTCCTCGTCGTGAGCTCTCTTTTGAATGCGGTCTATTTCCTTCCAATCCTGCACCGGGTCTGGTTCGGGGAACCGGCACAACGCGACTGGAGCGTAGGTTCGCACCTCGAGGCCCCAGCGTTGATGCTTTATCCCGCTGTCATCACGGCAGCGCTCGCCCTGCTAGTCGGTCTGCTGGCGAATTTCGACTGGAGCCCGCTCGGGTGGGCGAAACTCATCGTGGCTCGGGAGTGGTTGCCTTGATCTGGGCAGCGACGATCGTACCCTGGGGCCTCGCCGGGCTCATGTTTCTGATCCCACGTGCGAGACCGCTTGGGTCGCGCCTCGCACCGGCCGCAGCGCTTCCTGCAGCCTGGGTCGGAATTCTCGGCCGCGGTCAGAGCGTCGACCTGGATTGGCTCCTACTTGGAACACGGCTCTTCGTCGATGACACGGCCGCCGTGTTCCTGCTGCTTGGCGCCGTCGTCTGGACATGCGCCGCCCTTTACGGTCGCGGCGCGCTGGCCAACGATCCGGCAAGGCACCGCTTCGAGATCTTCTTTCTTGCGACGATGGGGGCGCAGCTCGGCCTCGCGACCGCCCAGGATGCGGTCAGCTTCTACCTGCTGTTCTGGGTGATGACCCTCGCAGCCTACGGACTGGTCGTTCACGATGGAACTCCCAGAGCTCGGAGAGCTGCGCGCGTCTATCTCGTAATGGCGATATTGGGGGAGGGACTGCTCCTGCCCGGAATCCTGTTTGCCGCGAGCGCAGTCGGAAGCACAGACCTCGCAGAAATTTCTCGAGCGATCGCTTCAGCACGCGAGCGGGATACGCTCATCGGCCTCTTCCTGGTCGGCTTCGCCGTCAAGGCCGGTGCTCCTCCGCTTCATCTATGGTTGCCGCTCGCCCACCCCGCGGCCCCCGTGCCGGCAAGCGCCATTCTGAGCGGATTGTTGATCAACGCGGGGCTGCTCGGCTGGCTCCGTTTCCTGCCCCTCGGACAGGTCGATCTTCCCGAATGGGGGGGCTCACTCGTTACACTGGGCATTGCAGCAGCGCTCCTGGGTGCCGCCATAGGCACGACACAAAAAGACCCGAAGAGCGTGCTGGCGTACTCCAGTATCAGCCAAATGGGTTGGATGACTCTGATCGTCGGGCTCGGACTCAGCGCGAGCAGCGCCTGGGAGGAGCTGCTGCCGGTCCTGCTCTTTTTCGTGGTGCACCACGGCCTAGCGAAGTCGGCTTTGTTTCTTGGAGTCGGAGTCGCGCACTCCGCAACACTTCCTCGAATCGTTGTTGTGGCCGGTCTCGTCCTCCCCGCGCTCAGTCTCGCCGGAGCTCCGTTTACAAGCGGCGCTTTGGTAAAGCCCACCATCAAGAGCCTTCTTCGCGTCGCGCCCGATCCTCTTCCCCTTCTCCTTCCCGTGGCCTTGTTCATAGCGACGGTCGGGACCGCGCTTGTCCTGGCTCGCGCAATTATTCTCTTGCTCCCTCGAGACGCAACACTCGAGCCCGACCGCGAACGGCCCACTGCCAGCCAAACCATCTCGTGGGCGGGCTTGGTGCTCGCGAGCGCGCTACTCCCGGCCTTCTGGATGTTGGGAGCTGTGGATATGACTACGGGCGTTCTGCCGATCGGGCTCGCCATCTTCGCGATCTGGGCGTGGAACCGACTTCACTGGCCGCTGCCGACGATTCCCCCCGGCGACATTCTGGTCGGCTTCGATCTCGTTGCGCGATCGATCCGTCGCGTGAAACGACCCCAATGCAGAACATTGCTCGAGCGCCGCCCTTTCGAAGTATGCGTCGAACACCTCCTCGAACGCGCGGAGGTCAACCTCGGCAACGCATCGTCTCTCGTGATCCTCTTCGTTGGCCTCCTGGCCGTTTTTGCAGCCGCTTCGTTCATCGTCTCATAATTCCGCGCTGTTCGTTGGTCATTTGGATCTTCTCGATCATCATCTAGGCTGTTGACGGCAGGATGGTCCGACAGGACGTGCATTTGATACGTGTGGATCGGCGCAGCTGCGGGGGCCAGCAGCTGCGTAGGTGACACGGCTGCTCGGTAGCGAATGCATCTGACACATGTAGGGGATCAACCGAATGAAGCGCTTCAAGAACATCCTTCTCGTCACCGGGGAGCGCCCCGGTGAGCGGGCCACCGTGGCCCGTGCCGCGGCACTCGCCAAGCGAAACGGCGCACGCCTCAAACTCGTGGAAGTCATCGAGACAATTCCGCGTGAGATGCAACGGATGATCACAGTCGCCCTACCGAGCGATCTCATCAAGTTGGTTTTGAAAGACAGACGCGAACGACTCGAGGGGCTGACCGCGCCGCTCAAGGATCAGGGCATCCGCGCATCTTCGACCGTTCTCTCCGGAACCCCTTTTCTCGAAATTACCCGCCAGGTGGTCCGGCGGAAGCATGATCTCGTGATCCTGACCGCTGAGGGCAAGGGAGGTCTAAAAGAGCGGCTGCTCGGGAGCACCTCGTTGCACCTGCTGAGGAAATGTCCTTGCCCCATCTGGGTCATGAAGCCAACTCGGAGCAAGCGCTACAAGCGTATTCTGGCCGCCGTCGACCCAGATGCGTTCGATTCAGAGCGGGACGGCCTCAACGTGAGAGTCCTCGACCTTGCTACTTCGCTCGCTCGCATCGAGGGGAGCCACCTTTCGGTCGTCCACGTCTGGAGCCTCCCGGGCGAGTCTTTGTATCGAGGCGGCCGGACAGGCATTCCGATCAATGAGGTCGAGGCGATGGTTGCCGAGGTCGAGGAGGGGAGCCGGAAACGCGTCGATGAGCTTCTTGACAGATACGCCCTCGACGACATCCGGCACGACACACACGTGCTGAAAGGGGAGGCCGGAGATCGGATTCTCGAACTCGCGCGCGAATCGAAGGCCGACCTCCTCGTGATGGGAACGGTGTGTCGGACCGGCGTGCCGGGCTTCTTCGTTGGCAACACCGTCGAGAAGGTACTCCAGCATCTCGACTGCTCGTTGCTCGCTGTCAAACCCAAGGGCTTCGTAACCCCGGTAAGGTCCTAACATCTCGGACCGAAAGGAATTCGAATATGCTCGAGAGCCCCTTCGCTGAGGTCGCGGCTCTGCTCTTGGCCGCCGCACTCATGGGCGCTCTCGCACTCCGGCTACGCCAACCGCTAATTCTGGCCTTTATTGCGGTCGGCGTGCTCGAAGGTCCCGCGGTCCTTGGTTGGGTCACGGCTGCCGACCACATCAACCTCCTGGCCAAGATCGGCATCGCGCTGCTGCTATTCGTAGTAGGGTTGAAGCTCGATCTCCGCCTCGTTCGGACGTTAGGTCCAGTCGTTCTTGGTGCTGGCATCGGGCAAATGGGATTCAGCGCGGTCCTCGGCTACGGGCTGAGCCGAGCGTTTAATTTCGAGCCGATCGCGGCGCTCTATACTGCGGTGGCCCTCGCCTTTTCCAGCACGATCATCGTCGTGAAGCTGCTCTCCGACAAGCGCGAGATCGATGCACTGCACGGCCGAACGGCGGTCGGCATCCTGATCGTCCAAGACCTTGCCGTGCTCCTTGTGATCTTGGGATTGACGGCGTTCGGCGGGGCCGAGATGGGCGAAGGAATCTGGAGCACGGCCGTGGAAATTGTGGTCGAGTCGACCGCCATGTTCATCCTCCTGGCCGTCGCCATGCGATACGTGCTCCCAGCCCTACTAGAACGGCTGGCCGCGTCTTCAGAGCTGCTCGTCCTGTTCGCCGTTGCGTGGGCCGTGGCCCTGGCCGCGGCGGCGGAGTGGATCGGCTTCAGTAAGGAGGTCGGCGCTTTCCTCGGTGGGGTGTCCCTCGCCTCCACGCCCTACCGGGAGGCGATTGGCTCACGCCTGGTGAGCCTGCGCGATTTCTTGCTGCTCTTCTTCTTCATAGACCTGGGCGCGGGGCTCGACCTCGGGCTTCTTCTGGGACAAGCGGGAATGGCGGTAGCGTTGTCGGCGTCCGTGCTCCTCGGCAAGCCTCTCGTATTCTTGGTGATCCTGGGGGCACTCGGGTACCGGAGGCGCACGGGCTTTCTCACGGGGGTCTCGCTCTCGCAGATCAGCGAATTCTCGCTGATCTTGGCCGCGCTGGGCTTGAGCTTGGGCCACATTGATCGCACGACGGTTTCCCTGATCACACTCGTGGCACTGACAACGATTGGTGTTTCGACTTATCTCACTCTGTTTGCCCACCCATTGTACGAACGCCTCGCTCCGTGGCTTCGAATTTTCGAACGCCGTTCTCCTCATCCCGAAGAACTCGCGGACACATCGTCTCTCGATGAGCCGCCGGACGTCATCCTCTTTGGACTCGGAAGGTACGGAGGTGAGATCGCACGAGGCCTGATGGCAAAGGGTCAGAATGTCCTCGGAATCGACTTCGACCCGCAGACAGTGAGTACACGCAAACGGGAGGGACTGAGCGTGCGCTATGGCGATGCCCACGATCCGGAACTCCTAACTCACTTGCCGTTGATTCGAGCGAAGTGGGTCGTAAGCACTGCTATAGAGCGGGATGTGAATTCTGCGCTTCTATCCGCGCTGAAATCATGCTCGTTCAATGGGCGCGTAGCTCTGCGCGCGCATAGCAGCCACGACATCGACGCACTCAAGAGGGCCGGGGCCGACTTGGTATTGGCTCCGTTCCGGGACGGTGCGAAGGAGGCCGTTGACAGACTGATCGCAGATCCTGAGAGCAAGGAGCTTGTTCGAGATTAGCGCCAGGCCGATTCCATGACGATTTCACGCTCCTCCGAACTCTGGAATTGTTCAGCGAGGGGGAGCCTCCTCGATCAACGGAGCTTCTATGCGTCTGACACATAATTCGTCTAATTCGTCGATATCTGCGTGGCAATCCGCCTCAGGAACGGGGCAGGAATACGCAGTGGACTCGAAATG
>JAQBEG010000624.1:0-3075 GCA_032123985.1 Deltaproteobacteria bacterium | reverse complement strand
CCGTCGGCTGCTCCTGGCACCCGTTTAAGGTCGAAGGTAATGATCGGATCGACATCGAGCCCTCAGACCAGGAGCGGCTCCATCCGGGCGCGTCGCTTACCTGGCAGGCATTTCCGCGTGACGGACCGCCCAAACAGGGCTTGTTTGACCTGGCCAAAACCGCCCCGTCCCCTCCCTCCGATGGATCGTTCGGCGCGTCGCTCTCAAGTCACGAGCCCGAACTGCGTCGACGCGCCAGGGCGCAGCCCACTTTGTCCGTCGACGTCGACTATCGCCTGGGCGTCGCAGGCCAGGACGACCAATCCCTACGCGGCGGCGACTTCGTCGACTACGACGGAACCCGATTCCTCACGCCGCAAAAAGTGAAGTACGACTACGAGCTGCACCTGGCCACAGTAGGCGTTCGCGGTGGCGTGCGCTTCGTCGATATGTTTGCCATCGAGGGCATAGCTGGCCTGTCTACTGGCGCCCTCCACCTCGTGCTCCGCGATCCGGGGCAACGAGCAGGCGACACGGGCGTAGGCATCGGTGGCAACGTTGGCATGCGCGGGACCATCACGCCGCATCCCGTCTTCGACCTCTACGGGCAATTTCAGACACACCTGCTCGGTTTGCCAAAGAATAATCGCGGGACCGCGATCATCCTCACGGCCGAAGTGGGGAGCCAAATCAATCTGACGCCCAACGTTTCGCTCTTCGGCGGCTGGAGATGGTCGAGCTACAACGAGAGCATCGATCACGGGTCGAATCTGGACGTCGATATTTCCGGTCCTGCTTTTGGGTTGCTCATCCGACTCTGATGGATCTCGCCCGGATTAGGCAGCGCCGCGATCGACTGCAGTACAGCGAAACGGCTCAGGAACGAATATCCACTGTCCTGCTGGCTGATTGCGGCAGGGCTTCCAGCCTGGGTCGCACGCCTACTCTGCGGGCTGAGACTCCATTCGAATTCGCGCTACTTCTTCCACAAACCGGGGAGAGTACGCAACCGCGGCCCGATCCCAACCCTCATCGACGGGGCTACCAGGGCCGACCAGGAATTCAATCAACTTGGCATACCCGTTCCATTCGCCGGCGTCGAGGAGGCCCTCTTCGTATTGGTAGTGTGCGTTCTCGATGAAGCGCATTCGCATGAGAATCCAGCGCGTGTAGTTCCCGAACTCCTCGGGGCTCAGCTCTTCGCCGACGGTTACCTTGCTTGCCGCCCGTGAGAGTACTTGTGGATCGAGACTCGCCCCCCATGAATCAACGTTCATCTGAGAAATTGCCTGGCGGGCCGCGCCACGCGCGACTGCGGTCGCGTGTCCCACCTGACGAGCAAGGTAGAAGAGCGTCGCTACGACGGTGGCTGCACCCAATATCTCGCCGATGGCGCCAACGGCTTCCCAGTTCATTTCGACCTCATGCCGTCCAACGGATCGGCGCTCAGCGGCCAGCAACAGCGCTGACCGGACCCGACCCTGTTCCCATAGTATGCCGCCAGAATGCTACGTTGGTCAATTGAACTGAGCTGTTGCTGGTCCGTCTGCATCGCCTTGTTAGGCAGCAGGCTCTCTCCACGTAGAAACAACGACCGGAACGAAGCCGATGGCGGCTCCAGCGAGAAACCAGAGTTGGACAGAGTAGTACACGAGGAGCGAAGGCTCCCAAAGGATCCCGAGTGCGTTCCCGGCCATCGCGATCAGCGATGCGACGTCGAGTGTGCCAGCCACGCGCCCCAGTACGCGCCCGTAGTTGGGATCGCGACCAAGCCCGCGGAGCCAAGCACGGTTGAAGACCCAGTATGTGAGGCCTCCCACGATCCAGACGGCGCTCGAGAACTGCCAGACTCCAGCTTCGCTCGCGCCTGCGATAATAGGCAGAAACGGCACGAGACAGGCGAACAGGGTGATTAGTGCGTAGTCAAGCATCACGCGGAGCGCGTTCACCACTTGCTGGTCGACGCGCTCGTCTCTCCCCCGTGCAAAGGTCCCGACCAGGCTGGAGAATCCCGCGAACGCGATGGAAATCTCAGCGGTGGTTAGGAGCAAGCTCTGCGAGTCCACTTTTTCCGCCCAACTATTATTGGACCGCCCAGTGTAACACCCCACGGCAGTCTAATCGCGCCATAGTTCAGTAGGACCGAGTTCCTTCGCGGGGCTGCAACGGCGCGCGTCGTCTCGAGTTTTTCCCTGGTCCGCGATGAAAATTCATGGCGTTAGACTGCGAATCCGAGCGGTGTAATTCCGATCGAAGGGATTCGATTTGGCGATGGCTGGTGACCGACCGTCCGGCCGGTTCGGACTCGTTGGAGCCCGTTTTCGGCGCCGAGCATGTAGGAGGGAGTCGAGTGCCAGCACGATTGAACTCGGACGTCAGTGTCCCTAGCCTTTGTTCTTGTATGAGCCCCCCTCGCACACAGATCCGCGCTCAACTCGTCGCCGGCGGTTTCCCGCGCGGTTCCTCGGCCGGCCACGACATCGACTACGCCCGTCTTCGGCTGTTGCAGGTTCTGCAGAGTAATGACGGGGTATCGACCGGGGTGTCGAGCGACTTCAGAGACATCGAAGACTGGCTAGCGAGAACCGACCTCCTGATCACGTATGTGGCCGGTCCCTATCTCGATGATGCCCAGGCGCAACTCGTTGCGGAGTGGCTCGATGGGGGAGGGCGTTGGTTGGCGCTTCACGGCACGAGCGGGGGACGAGCCGTACCGAATCCAGATGGAAGCTCCGGACGCACGATGTCGAGAATGGCTCACCACGAAGTCCTCGGGGCCTTCTTCATGAATCATCCACCGATTCGCAAGTTCAGTGTCGACGTCTGCGATCGCGATCATCCTCTGACACGCGGCCTGCCCGCGTCTTTCGATGTGATGGATGAGCTCTACTTGTTCGAACTGACCGCGCCAGCCGAGAGCCGGGTCTTGCTGACGACGTCGGATCTCGACGAGAAGGATCCAGCTCCGCGAACTTTCGGATTCACCTACGGTGAGGACACATCTGTTGGAGCCGATGGCCGAACGCGGACCGTGGGCTATGTGCGGGAACACGGCGCAGGTGCGATCGCGTATTTCGCGCTTGGGCATTGCCACAC
>JAQBEG010000623.1:0-6534 GCA_032123985.1 Deltaproteobacteria bacterium | reverse complement strand
CCTACCCGGCGCCTGGCCGTCGTGGGTTGGGTGCTCTTCATCTTTGCGATACAGAGTGCCGCGCGGGAGCTCTACTTCGGCGGCATCATGATCGGGCTGATCCTGCTGTTCTGGCCGGGCGACGCGCTGCGTCGCGCCTATCCGCTCTTCGCGGTCGCGTACCTCTGGCTCGCGGTCGTGAACCTGCGGCTGCTCGCCGAAGCGGGGTTCGGATGACGCGCGCGGCGAAGCGCAGAGTCGTCCTCGCGGTCGTGCTGGCGGTCGCGATCTGGCCCGGGTTCCATTTCGCGCTGACGGCTCGTACGCACTTCAATCCCTGGGAGCTGTTCGGGTGGGCGATGTACTCGCTGCCTGAAGTGCGCTTCGATATGGGTCTCGAGCGGCGGGATCGGGGCGGCAAGTGGCGTTCGTTCGTACCGAAGGGAGCCGATCTGGAGGCGTACTTCCACTTCGGGCAGCGTCGCGCGAATCTCGGCGAACTCGCGTCGCTCGAGCCCCTGTCAGAGATTCTGTTAGCCCGCCATCCGCAGTGGGCTGCAGTGGCCGTGATCGAGCGACGCTGGCATCTTGATCGCCGCACCGCATGTCTCGACCACATCCTCACGCGCAACGAGTTCGAACGCTAGCGCTCCCAGAGCGGTTCAAGGCGCGGGCTGCATTCTGATGACCGTGCGATCGCGTGCACAGGGGAGGGTGCGTCGTCGCCGCGGCCTGGTCGTTGTCATGATTGGTGGAACGACGACTCTGGCCCCGTCTGCCCGTCGCTTTTCTCCAGAATAGAGGGATCCGGGTCGCCCGAGGAAAGCGGTATCGTTGTCGATGAGTAAATGCAGCCGGCTCACTGATCGTGCCGCTGCGAGACGCGCACATCTGAGGCGCGAATATTGGGGAGGAAGCATGGATTTCGAACTTTCGGACAAGGCCAAGGTGGTGGAGGAGCAGCTCTGCCGATTCATGGATGAATACGTCTACCCGGCAGAGTGGGAATATCAGGAGCAAGCCGAGGCCAATCCAAACGAAGAGCCGAGCATCATGCTGGAGCTTCGCGCCAAGGCAAGAGAGATCGGGCTCTGGAATCTATTCCTCCCCGACGACGACTGGGGTGCTGGGCTGACGAACCTCGAGTACACGCCGCTCTGCGAGATCATGGGGCGCAGCGCCATCGCCGCGCGCGTCTTCAACTGCCAGGCACCGGACACCGGCAACGCGGAAATCCTCGCTGAGTTCGGTACGCCCGAGCAGAAGGAAAAGTGGCTGCGGCCTCTGCTCGACGGGGAGATTCGCTCCTGCTTCTCGATGACGGAGCCCGAGGTCTCGGGCGCCGACCCGACCAAGCTGCAGACCCGGGCGGTGCGCGACGGTGACGACTACGTGATCAACGGTCATAAGTGGTTCACGTCCGGGGCCATCGGCGCCTCGTTCGCCATCGCGATGGTGGTGACCGATCCCGAAGCCGCCCCGCACGAGCGCATGAGCCAGATCCTCGTACCCATCGACAACCCTGGCTTCACGATCGTCCGTCCGGTCTCCGTCATGGGGCACACCGGGGGCGGGGGCCACTGCGAGATCCGCTACGAGGACTGCCGCGTGCCCGCCACGAACGTGCTCGGCCCCGAAGGTTCAGGCTTCATGATTGCCCAGGCGCGTCTCGGCCCCGGCCGCATTCACCACTGCATGCGGGCCATCGGTATGGCGGAGCGCGGCTTCGAGATCATGTGCCGCAACGCCAATGTCCGAGAAGTCTCGGGTGGACTGCTGCGCGACAAGCAGTTCATCCAGGAATTCGTGGCCAGCTCGCGGATGGAGATCGATCAAGCGCGTCTTCTGACCCTTCACGCCGCTCACAAGATGGACAAATACGGCAAGCAGCAGGCTCGCCAGGAAATTTCGATGATCAAGGTCGTCGTCCCGAACATGATGATGACCGTGCTCGACCGCGTCATTCAAAGCCTGGGCGCACTCGGTGTTACCGACGACACGCCGGTGGCGGCCATGTGGCGGTTCGGACGAGCGCTTCGGATCGCCGATGGCCCCGACGAGGTCCACAAGATGGTGATTGCGCGGCGCGAGCTCAAGCGCTTCGCCTGAATTCGCAATACCGGAGGGAGCGGATATTTCGGGCGCAATGTTCTGCGTTTGCTCTTCGAGTACCAGACGGATTGCGAGAGCCAAGCTGGCATATCAGCAACCGTTTCCGTTCGGTCGTCAGGAAGTCTTGCTCGAGTAGTCGAACGGGGCGCCGACTTGCCTCGCCATGAAAGGCAACTCTTCGGCCGCACTTCCGAGCGCAGTCATATCGTCGAGGGTCATCACCTGCTCGAAATGGTCGCGGTAGTCTTCAGGCGACTCGGCGCCCGCGAAGCCGGCCGCTTCGGCCAACACCACGCGGGCGGCGCGTCCTCCACCGACCAGGAACGTCTCTCCTGTACAAGGGATATCTTCGTGCGCGAGCCAGGCGACGAAGGCCGCCACTTGCTCTGGTTGGAAATTCGTTTCGAACCAGTTTCGGAGCGCTTCTTCTGGGATCCGGGCAACCAACCGTGTGTAGGCCACCGGCATGATGGCATTCACGCGAATGCCATGGGCCTTGCCTTCCTGCGCAAGGGCACGCGTCAATCCAAGCACCGCCCCCTTGGCAGAGATGTAGTGGCTTCGTCCCGCCGCGCCGAAGAGCGTGTTGGATGACGTGTTGATCACGCGACCGCAGCCTGCGTTGACCATGCTCGCCCAGGCACGCCGCGTTACGTGAATCGTGCCGCGGTAGTGGATGTCGATCATGCGATCGTATTCTTCAGGTGGGATTTCGTGGAATTCTCCCCAGCCAGCAATGCCAGCGTTGTTGATCACGATGTCGACCTGCCCCCAGGCGTCGAGCGCGGTCTCGACGATTGCGTCTCCTTCCGAGACCACGTCGTGAAAGTCTGAGATGGCCTCGCCGCCCGCCGCGCGGATCTCGTCTACGACCTCCGTCGCGGGCGCGACGGAGGCGCCGTCGCCGTCGGGTGATCCGCCCAGGTCGTTGACGACCACGCGCGCTCCGCGCTTCGCAAGAAATAGCGCGTAGGCCCGGCCCAGACCGCCTCCCGCGCCCGTCACGAGGGCGACCTGTCCGTCAAAACGAATATCACTCATGTCACCCATCCCTATTGTCCCGCTGAGGACAGCTTTCGACTTCTCGACTCGACTGTGGAATGTAGTGTAGTCCGTCAACAGTATTCGGAACTTCGAATCCGCGGAGTGAAGGGATGCTCCTCGTCCTCGGTTGACCAAACGCGAGTCGACGGAACAGAATCTTGCTCAGCTCCCACCCGCCCGCAGCGTGAACTCGCGATTCTGGAGGTGCTGGTACGGGCCGACAATGTCCGTTCCGAACGCAGTTCGGACGCCGTGCTTCTTGAGTAGGCCGAAATAGCGACCGGAGTTGTCGATGTTCGGGTCGGTCCATCGCTCGCCAGTACAGCAAACTGGAAGTCCGCTGGCAGGATGTCCGGCTCGATCAGTGATTTCAGAGGCAGACGTGGAGCGAATCCCGCCTGGCTCCCCTGCCGCGTAAGCGGCTTAGTTCAACAGGACCTAGCGGCGGTGCTGTAAACGCAGCTTGAAATTCCAAGCCGCTCGAGATGACTAACCCGAAGAAACAATCCGTCGAAATGGGCGCGTGAATGATCCGCCTCTCCGCCTCTCCGCCTCTCCGCCTCTCCGGCTTGATCTGTAATGTCACAAGTGAATGAGTGTTGTTCTACTGTCTCCTGACAGGAGCATTCCCGTCACTATGGGTGGCCTGTAAATCAAGGGGAGAAAGATGGCTGCGCGGAGGATGCCTGACATAATGTGCGCTGGCGTCGCGATTTAGTTTTTTGAGGATGTCCAAGGATGCCGGGAGGCACGAACCGTCCTGTTCTGGCAGGTCTAGGTTACTGTTCGCAGACGCCATACCCTTCGAGCCCGCCAGATAAATCCTCCTCGCGAGAGACCTCTCGGCAATTTCCCTGCTTTCTTTCGCTCGGATTACGTGGGAGAATGGCAGCGCCGAGTATTCGGAATCAGGTCGAATACAGGGCAAGGGGTAGACCATTGAGAGTGCTTCGCTCAATTTTGCTTGTGGTGATTCTGTTTCCGATGCTCGGATTCCTCAATTCGTGGACGAGTCCGGCCTACACAGACGATCCCGCGCGATGCAGTTCCTACCCCGACGCATGCGATCCCGAAATCGCCGCGGCGCTCGAGAGCTTCCCCTACTGGGGATACAGAGCGACGACAGGTGCCGGGACGCACTTTTTTCTGGGCACCTCTGGCGGTTACATGTGGGGAATAACCTGCAATCATTGCAACGGAGGGGCCGTGTCATGGCAGCTGCAGGACGGTCAGGTACTCGACTCGGTCGGGTTTGATGATCAGCCAGGCAGCGGAGCGTTTCGGCAACTAGGCAATGGCGACAATCCTATTGTCGGCAGTTCACACTATGGAGATCTTCTGTACCGCTTCTCGCCGAGGCCCGGCGAAACGCTTCCAGATATGCCGTTCATCCGACTATTGCCGAGCTTGGACATGCTCGACGACAAAGCCTTGATACTCACAATCGGCAATGGCGTGACGGGCACCCACCCAACGCTCGGCTGGTTTACTGAATGTGCGACCACGACGGAGGGCGGACAGCCTGCCAGCGGACTTCCATCTTGCTGCACTGGCGAGCGATGGACCGACCCGAACATCGACAACTACGGGCCATTCGGCTCCAATCCCTATCTTCCTTTTGCGTCCTGCACAATGCCGTTCGGAGCCACCCCGGTGGCCACCGCCTTATTACGTCCGGGGCCTGTGTGTTGGGGTGGCGAGGGCGACTTTGAGACGTGCACAGATGCGGGTCTTGAATACATTGGACCCGTCTGGAATGAGTTGGCGTACTGGCATTGGGGAACGACGCGGCTGTGGCCCGTCAGTTCGTTCTCTATAGAAAACCATTCCTTTGGACCCTACTTGAAATATCAAAATTTGCTCCGACCTGCGAGGGCCATCATTCCGGGCGAAACGCTGGCCGACCAGGGTCTCTGCATCGAGAGGCAAGGCCAAAACGACCAACTCGCGCCGTACCACTTCCGCATTCCACCCGTGAACCGTGAGCGTTCGCAAATGATGTGCGAATACTCTCCACCGAGCAGCCTCTCGCCTGATTTCGTCGCTCTGACCGAAATCGCCGGGGATTCCGGCTCTGCGGACTTCGCATTCGTAAATGGTGTCTGGTACCTCTTGGGATCGGGAGAAGCACCCGGACGTGGGTCTCCACTGGGGTTTCATGATACGTATCGCGCCTCACTCGCCTCTTGGATCTACGAAAACACCCAAGACCAGGATGGAGATGACGTGCACGACTTCGCGGACAACTGCACGTTAGTTTCCAATGGCGATCCGCTAGTCAGGCCATTCAATCAAATCGATTTCGACGGCGATGGCTTTGGCAATGTTTGCGACGGCGACTTCAATCAAGACGGCTTGGTCGCGGGGGACGATTTCGCGCTCTTTGTGATCTGCATAGGTAGTGCGAGTCCCGTGTGCCAAGCATTGGATATGAATGGTGACGGATCAGTCGCGGGAGCGGACTTCGCGAAATTTGTCGCAACGTTCGGCCGACAGCCTGGCCCTTCTGGCCTCGCCTGCGTCGACCCTGCAACGCACTTGATCGTTGCCAAGAGCCCCGGCGTTCCATGCCCGTAGATATGGTGGGTGCCGAGCAGAGGCAAGCCTCAGAGTCCGTCCGTGACCGCGCGCCGCAGCGCGCGAAACGAATCATCGAGACGTTCCAAAGCGATGTCGATGTCGCTTTCGGTATGCGCTCCGCATAGAAACATGTTGTGGAACGGATGCAGGAATACGCCGCGCGTCATCGCGTCACTCGTGAAGAACTGGCCCATTTTCAGGCCGGCGTCGTCCTCGAACATCACGAGTGGCATCTGTGGCGGTCCGGTCTGGCGTAGGCGAAAGCCATGGCTGGTCGCGAGCGTGTCCAGCCCTTTTCTCAATTTCGTTCCGACGCGCTCGATGTGTCCAACGAGATCTTCCTCGTCGACGATTCGAAGTGTCTCCAACGCGGCTGCCATCGGGACTGCGGAGTACCAGAAGGAACCCGTGCTGTAGAGCCCGGCCGCCGTCTCCCGGAGCGCCTCGCGCCCCACGACCATCGAGAGCGGATAGCCGTTTGCAATTCCCTTTCCCCAGGCGGCGATGTCCGGATGAACGCCCATCCGCTCCCAGCTGCCGCGCGGGGCGAGGCGAAGTCCGGCTCTCACTTCGTCCATCATGAGAAGCGCCGAGTGTTCATCGCAGAGGGCTCGCAGTCCGCGGGCGAATTCCGGATCGACGAGTTCCTGGTCGACGAAGGCATCATGCTTGAAGGGCGAGACCATGATGCCAGCCAGATCGTCCCCGGCTTCTTGCAAGGCAGCCTGGACGCTTTCGAGATCGTTGTAGCGGTAGTAGAGCAGGTGCGCTCGATCTTCGTCGATCACGCCGGTCTTCGACGGATTGCCCCATGGCGCA
>JAQBEG010000622.1:0-7033 GCA_032123985.1 Deltaproteobacteria bacterium | reverse complement strand
ATGTGGAGTGCCATGCTCTTCGGAAGCGTAGCCCTCATTCGAGCATCGAACTCCCCGAGGGCCAAAATCCGTCGTGGTCAGGGGACGACAGGGCGGGCCGTGTGGCTGCGCTACGATGCATTTTCAACGCCCTTGGCAATGCCGACCGCGAATCGAGCCTGCGAGCTGGGGCGCGCTTCCCGAAACGCCCGACGGGGTGTACGTAAGGACAACCATAGAAATCATGCGTAACGACAAAGATCGCTACTGGGACTGCCTGGACCAGGCGATGGAGGCCTCGCATGGCGGCCGTATCGAGGAGGCGCTGGCCTGGCTCGACGAGGCCCTTCGCGTTCATCCGGATGGTGCCGAAGCGCATAATGGACGTGGCGAGATCTTGTGGGACGACGGCCGCATCGACGAGGCACTGATCGAATTCGATCGCGCGACGCTGGCCGACGGTAAGTTTACGGCTGCTCATCTCAATCGGATCGAGCTCCTGATCGAGGAACTCGGTGAATTTGGGACGGCGGTGCGACTCGCCGACGAGCTGCTCGCCGGGCAGCCGGAGCTACCCCGCCCGGATCGAATGCTTCAAGCCGAGGTTTACTACCTCAAGAGCAAGGCCCTTTTCTATCAGGATGATCTCGAGGGCGCGCTTTTTCTCGTGCGTCGCGCGGCCAAGGCCGGCGGTGAGCTCGGACTCTATTGTGCATTCGAAGGCCAGGTTCTCTTTGAACTCGGTGCTTATATCGAGGCGAAACGCGTACTCGAGCGTGGCATCGCGATCGATCCGGATGCCGGTCACACGCTCTATCATCTCGGATTGGTCCTCGAACGCCTCGAAGAGGACGCTGACGATTCCGGCTCGGTTTGCGTTGGAATCGAAACGTCGGCCCAGGCATTTTCTCGAGCAAATTCCCTCGAACCGCAACAATTTCCGCTTCCCGTGACCCTTGATGACGCTGCGTTCTCTCGCGCTCTCGATTCTTCGGTGGCGAATCTGCCCCGATCCATTCGAGATCGGATCGAAGGCGTGAGTCTTCTGGTCGAAGATTTCCCAACGCTCGAGATGATTCGCGAGGAGCGAATCTCACCACAGACTCTCGGTCTCTTCATCGGTGTCCCCCGGACGGAAGCGCTCCTCACGGATCAGCCTCTGGATCTCGACCGGATCATGCTCTTCAAGAAGAACCTAGAGAAGATCTGCCAGGACGAAGAAGACTTGATCGACCAGATCCAGATTACTTTGCGTCATGAGGTGGGCCATTACCTCGGCCTCGACGAGGACGATCTGGAGCGTCTAGGGCTTGCTTGAGATCCCGTCCGGTCCCGAGGCCTCAATCGAATGACAATCGCCGCTCCCGAATCCTTCATCGAGCGTCTCAATAGCATCGTCGGCCCAGCGAATTGTCTCGCTCGTTCAGGCGAACTCTTCGCCTACGAATGTGACGGATTCACACTCGATCCTTGCCGGCCGCTCGCGGTGGTACTTCCAGCGACGACGGAGGAGGTTTCCCTGATCGTGCGGCTGTGTCGCGAGTACGAAGTGTGTTTCGTGCCGCGTGGCGCCGGAACCGGTCTTTCGGGGGGCGCGCACCCGACGGAGAATTCGATTCTGATCGAATGCTCCCGCATGAACCGTATTCTCGAAGTCGACGCGCCGAATCGACTTGCAGTCGTTCAGCCCGGTGTCGTGAATGCGGAACTCTCGACCGCGATTGCCCACCTCGATCTCTTCTACGCACCTGATCCATCGAGCCAACAGGCTTGTACGATCGGCGGCAACGTCGCCGAGAACTCTGGCGGCCCACACACGTTGAAATACGGGACGACGACAAATCATATTCTCGCTCTGGAAATGGTGCTTCCGGATGGTCGGATCGAACGCTTCGGCAATCGAGTCGGCGAGAGTTCCGGATATGATCTGGTCGGTGCGATCGTAGGCAGCGAAGGCACGCTCGGGATCGTCACCGAGACGACCGTGCGACTGACACCCGTTCCGGAAGGTGTCGAGACGTTGCTCGCGATCTTCGACGATGTCGTCGCGGCCTGTCGTGCTGTGGGCAGAGTGATTCGGAGCGGTGTTGTACCGGCGGCCATGGAGATCGTCGATCAACGTACGATCCAGGCCGTCGAGGCCAGCGTCTATGCGGCCGGCATACCCACGACCGCCGGCGCCGTTCTGATCGTCGAGCTCGACGGCAATCCGGTCTGCCTCGACGGCGAGATTCGTGCGATCCGTGCAGCTTGTAGCGCGGAGGGGTGCCAAACGATCGAGAGGGCGAGAGACGAGGAGGAGCGAACGCGCTTCTGGCGAGCGCGAAAAGGTGCGTTTGGCGCGATGGGGCGTCTTGCACCGGACCTCTATGTGCACGACGCGGTCGTGCCGCGGGTCCGTCTGCCGGAAATTCTCGAAAAGGTCGGCGAGATTTGTGATCGTCATCGACTCAAACTCGCCAATGTTTTTCATGCTGGCGATGGCAATCTCCATCCCAACATCTGTTTCGACAAACGCGATCCAGATGAACTTGCGCGTGTGATAAAGGCAGGTGAAGAGATCCTCGAGGCTTGCGTTGCCGTCGGCGGTGTTATTTCGGGTGAACATGGGATCGGCGTCGAGAAACGCGACTACTTGCATCTGGTGTTTGGAGAGTCGGATCTCGAGCCGATGTATCGATTGCGCGAGTCGTTCAACCCCGATGGAGTCTGCAATCCGGGAAAGATCATTCCGACGACTCGATTTTGCGTCGAATCGAATCCCAAGGCACGCGGCTATGACCAGGTGCCGATCGGATGAGTGGCGCGGACGGTAAAGAAGCGAGGCTAAACCGCGTCGAGATTCCGGGCGCCATTCTCGAACATTTCCATGAGCCAACGACAAAGAAGGATGTTGCGGACGTCGTGAAAGAGGCCGCTCATACGTGTAAGGGATTGCTGATCGCAGGAGGTCGGACTCGGCTGCATTGGGCGAATCTCGCGAGGGGGATCACGGCCGGACTCTCGATGCGGGCTCTCTCGGGTATGGACGAATTCGAGCCCGAAGAGGGCGTGTTGCATGCGGCCGCGGGAACTTCGATTCGCGAAATTCGTTCAGCGGTCAGCTCCGAGGGATGGGAGTTGCCGCTGGACTCCCCGGGCCTCGACTCTACGCTGGGCGGCACCCTGGCGAGTGCGGTGGTCGGTCCACGAGCGCAGACCTTTGGCCGCGTCGCGGACGCGATCCTCGGTGTCGACGTGGTCGGCGCCGACGGTATTGCTTCGAAATGTGGTGGCCGCGTTGTGAAGAACGTCACAGGCTATGACCTTGCGAAGCTCTACTGCGGCTCCTTCGGCACCCTCGGTGTGATCACGGGCGCCTGGTTACGGCTGCGTCCGATGCCCGCAGTCCGACACGTTTTCGTCGCTCGTTCGCCAGCGAGTCGCGAGCATTTCGAAATCTGCCGGAATCTCTGTCGACTAACGACGGTTCGAGCGCTCGTTTGGAGCGAAACGCCCGGCGCAGATCTGTCTGAAGTCGTGGTTGAGCTAGGGGGCAGCGAAGAGGGAGTGGCTCACGACCGTGACCGAATTGCGAGTGCCCTGGAGATTTCTCAAGCGTCGCCGGATCGCATCAGCGTATTGCGTGACGCGCGAGCCGTAGTCGGAACCGATCCGATCGTGCTGCGTGCCAGGGTGCTTGGGACGAAATGTGAGGAATTGACGCGCATGATTCTTCGGGCGGGCCTCTCGGTGTCGGTCGATCCGGGCCTGGGTGCGATTCACGCGCGCGGAGTCCTGATGGTCCCGGATGAGCTGCGCGCGATTCGAGAATGTGCGCGAGCGGGGGGAGGACTCGCGACCTTTGAGATTCTCCCGGATGCCTGGCGTACACAATTCGACGTATTCGGAGAACCCGATGGAGATGCAGCCCTGATGTCGTCATTGAAGAATCGTTTCGACCCAGCAGGGATTTTGAATCCCGGCCGTTTCACGGCGAGAATCTGAAGGCGTGAGTTCGGATCTTGTCGATCGCATCGAGCGGGAGAAGGATCTCGCCAAACGTCCCTTCCAGACCGCGTTGAGGGAGGCCGTCTACGCGAAAACCCTGGACTGCGTGCATTGCGGACTCTGCTTGCAGGCTTGTCCGACGTACCGTGTGACGGGACGCGAAAGTGCGTCGCCGCGTGGCCGTATCTATTTGATGCGTGGACTCGCCGAAGGGCGTCTCGAGGATACGCAGCTGCTGGAAGAAGAAGCGTTCTTGTGCCTCGGATGTCGCGCATGCGAAACGGCTTGCCCGAGTGGAGTGCAATACGGGGAGATGCTCGAGAAGACTCGGTCGATCGTTCGTTCGCATGAGAAGGGAACTCGATTTGCGACCTTGCTGGAGCGATTTGCACTACGGCAGATCGTTCCGCATCCGTGGCGGCTTCGAATTCTTGTCCAATTGCTCAGTGTCGTACAGCGACTTCGACTCGATCGGTTGGTAGCCCTGGTTCTGCCAACGCGTTTGCGCGACATGGCGACGCTACTTCCGGAAATTCCTGCGGCTCGCGAACGATCGCGAATGCCTCCCTTTACATCGGCGGAGGGCACTCGTCGTGGGCGAGTCGCGCTCTTCGAGGGCTGTGTGATGCCCGAGTTCTTTGGGCGCGTCAACAATGCTGCACGACTTGTACTCGCGCGTGCCGGGTATGAAGTTGTTGTGCCCGAGCGACAGGGCTGTTGCGGCGCACTCCACGCCCATAGTGGGGATCTCGAATTTGCGTGTCAGCTGGCGCGGAAGAACGTTCTCGCCTTCGAGGACGAACTCGGCACGCTCGATGCGATCATCGTGACCTCCGCCGGTTGTAGCGCGGCGCTCCGTGAGGCCGAGAGCTGGCTCGGCGAGCCTGGCGGTGCGCTCGCCGGCACTGTGCGAGATGTGCTCGAGTTTCTCGATGAAGTCGGTGCCGAACTCCCGCACGCATCGATGCCACTACGCGTCTGCTATGACGATCCGTGTCACCTCATCCACGCGCAGGGAATCGCTGCCGCACCGCGTCGGCTTCTCGATGCAATTCCCGATCTCGAGCTCGTGCCGCACAAAAATCCGGAAGCATGTTGCGGTGCCGCCGGCATCTACAATCTCACACAGCCGGAAATGTCCCAGGCAGTGCTACGCCCGAAGCTCGACGCGCTCATCGAGGCACTGCCCGACATCGTTGCGACCGCGAATCCTGGCTGCGCGATGCAGCTCGCGGCCGGGCTCCTGGGGCGTGGCTTCGAGGCGAGAGTGGTACATCCGATCGAATTGCTCGAAGAGGCGAGCCGCTCGCCTAACGATAGAGAAATGCATCCGGTGTAGCGCGTGGGGGCCGCCAGCGCGGAAAAGCGCCCATTGTAAAGTCGCCGAGACTACCGCGAAAAACCAGATCGAAGGGTAGAACTGAATCACGACCACGCACCAGGCCGTAGCGCTCACGCAAGCTCTGATAGACAAAGCTCGATTCCGCGCTCGCGCGAGGATCCACGTCCTCCGTGACTCCGAGCGTCGCCCTTTCGAGATAGACATCGCGGCTCGCGTCGGGGGCCTGACGAGCGCCGACATCGATCAAACCATTGCGTTGCACGGCTTCATCGAGTGAGGACGCGATCTGCGTGAGGCGCTCCTTCCCGATTCTCCGTTGTTGCGCTTCCGGAGGCGCCTTCTTGTCGGCCCCTTCCGCAATCAACAGAAATTCTAGAACGCGCCCGCCGCGTAGTAACACCCCGTCCGGGTGAAGCTCACCATCTGCGTTGTCGTCATTCAGTAGCTTCGGATTCAGCCCGATTCCAGTGCGGCCTGCGACCGAGGGGTTCTCGAGCAGGAAGCTCTTCGTAAGCCGAATATGCTGTGGACTCGCATCTTCGAGCTCGACGCGTGCCTGCAAGCCTGCCAAATGGCCGCCTTGCGAATCGGGAAACTCGCGAGCAACGCCCTTCAGCACAGAGGCTCGCTCGTCGCGGCGGTCCAGGGATTCGACGTGCGCGATTTGTTCCTCGGCGGATTCTTCGACGAGTTCTGCGCGCTCTTCGGGTGAAAAGTTGGGTATCAGGTCGGCGAGACGAAGCGCACGTCCGTAGCGTTTGAGATCATGCTCATAGTTGTAGAGCCATTCGACTACGTCGCCCTGCTCTGCGCCCTGGGGATAACGGATGAGGTAGCGGTACCCAGCCAGCGCCGGGGCGCGACGGAAATCGGGCGAGTTGGTCCAGGGCGAAATCAGCATGCGGAGCGGCGCCAATAGAATGGTCAGCGCAATGGTCGGCGCATCAACCAGATATGCGATCGGCGTCGGGAGGTTGGGATAGCGAGTTCGCCGCACCCATTCGCCAGCCAGCCTCCAAGCCATTTCTTCTCGAACCGCGCGTCGCTTGAGCCGTTCGAAGGCGCCAAACGGATTCTGCCAGTTGTCGTCGAGGAGCTCCAATGCATGTCGATTCATCGTGCCGCCGGCCCGGCCCGAAGCCGCGAGCCTCGCTAGACGCTCGCGGGCCTGGAGATCGAAGCCGGTCTCGTGTTGCATCATCGCGAGAATGAACTCGATTCGAGCGTGCTCTACGTCGCTCGCGATCCATCGGTATTCTGTGATCGTTGGGTCGTCTTCGACCCCGTGCCCTGGCATTCTGAGCACGGCGACCGAAAGCGCATGCTCTATTTCGCGGAGGGAGTCAGCGGAAGGTCGGGCTTCGAGCGACCGGATGCGATTTCGACTCAGTTGCTCGACGGCATCTGCGGCTCGTGACTCGACGCGCTCGACTCGCTTGCGAAGTCGCCGATTCGCATCAGGATGGCCGGCTAGCTCGTTACTTGCGACGCGTGCATGATAGAGCGACAACGCCGAGGCGCCTGTTTCGAGAGCCGCTTCAGCCGCGCGTACATGGCGAAGTGCGAGGGTCTTTTCGAGGAGAACATCGGCTTTGTCAATCTTGCGTTCGAGTGTTTCGGTGAGCTCCGTATCGGGGTATTTCTCGAGAAATTCTCGACGCAACGTGAGAGCCTGGCGGTCGGTCAGTGGAAGAGGTTCGATGTTCGAGAAATCTGCCAAGT
>JAQBEG010000621.1:0-3003 GCA_032123985.1 Deltaproteobacteria bacterium | reverse complement strand
GGTCGATCGCGAGGAACGACCTGACATAGACCAGATCTACATGGACACCTCTCTCAAGCTCAACGGCCATGGCGGGTGGCCGCTCAACGCCATCTGCACTCCCGACGGCCGCCCTTTCTATGTCGGAACCTATTTTCCGCCCGAACGGCGCGGCGGCATGCCGGGCTTTCCCGAAATCATCGAAGCCGTGACGCGCGCGTGGCGGGACCAGCGAAGTGAAATCGAAACGAACGCGGAGCAGATCGCAGCGGCGCTGGTGGCACGACCGGAAGGCCAGTCGGCCAACGCGCCGGGCCCGGACACCGTGCGCAAGGCGTCACAACTGATCATGCGCAATGCCGACCATGCCCACGGCGGCTTCGGTAATGCTCCCAAATTCCCGACTCCGACCAACCTCGAGTTTCTCACTGCGTCACTCGACTTCCTCGACAGACGAGAGGCCACCCGGACCGCGCAATTCCTCAACCTGTCGGCGAGGGAAATGGCCAGACGCGGTCTCTACGACCAACTCGGGGGCGGCTTTCACCGTTATTGCGTCGATACCAATTGGACCATCCCCCACTTCGAGAAAATGCTCTACGACCAGGGCCAGCTGCTCTCGTTCTATTCGGAGCTCGCGCGCCGCAGCCACGACGCCCACGATCTCGAATGGCCGATCCGGGAAACCGTCGACTACCTGCGCCGCGAAATGCGCGCGCCGAACGGTGCCTTCTACGCGAGCCAGGACGCCGATAGCGAAGGGGTCGAAGGGAAGTTCTTCGTCTGGACGCCTGCCGAAATCGAAACCGTCCTCGGACTCGAGGCAAAGAAATTCTGCACCGCCTACGGCGTACGGTCGAAGGGCAACTTCGAAGACGGAACGACGCAGCTCGTGGACGAAGTCCGAGGCCCGCGTCGTGAGTTCGATACTTCGCGAAAGATGCTTCTCGAGGCGCGACGGGCACGTATCGCACCGGCAACCGATCCGAAGCACGTCGCAGCATGGAACGGCTATACGATCTCAGGTCTGGCTCGCGCGTCGTCGGCTCTCGGCGAACCCGGGATGCTCGAGGACGCGGTTGGCGCGGCGGATTTCGTGCTCACCTCGATGATTGACGACCAGAGGAAGCTGCATCGAATTCACAACGCGGGCCGCAGCCATACTGCCGGATTTCTCGACGACCATGCGGCAATGCTCAGCGCTTGCCTCGACCTGCATCGGGCGGGCGCGGGCGATCGATTCCTCGCCTCCGCGCTCTGGCTCGCAAACGAAATCCTCGAGCGCTTCGCAGATCGAGAGAGCGGTGTGCTCTACCTCACCTCTTCGGACGGGGAGTCTCTGATTCACCGGCCGCGATCCGATCACGACGGCGCCACACCCGACGCTTCCGGGCTCGCACTGCTCGGGTTGACGCGGCTCGCGACGCTATCGCACTCCAAAGAAATCGACGCCTTCGTCGAACTCGCCATTGCCGAGCACGGCAGCATGCTCGAACGATCACCCCACGCCTTTCCAACACTGCTGCGCGCCATCGCCTTGCGCAGTCGCGGGATGTCGGTGGCCGTCGTGATCGGCGAAGGCGGTGCGAGCGATACCCATGCGCTGGCAGATCGCGCAAGGCGTGTACTCAGACCTGAAGACGCGGTCCTCGTCGCACAGCCTGGACAAGCCGCACCGGCCGGTGTTGCATCAGACTGGCTGACGAGTCGAGAAGCGATCGACGGTCGAGCGACGGCCTACATCTGCCATGGTCAGACCTGCTCACTTCCGGTCCACGAGCCGCATTTGCTCGTTGCCGAACTGCTTTCGCAAACATGAATCCAGGCAACGCCGATCTCGGCGGATCGCTGCACCAGGGGGCTCCAAAATGACGGGAAAGCGCAGTGCGGGTCGCTACGGCACGGGACACGACGATGGGCTGGAGCCGCTCGTTCCGCTCGACATCGGTCGGCTCGACTCGGTCAACGCGCTCGTCTCCGCGATGGCCAACACGGCCTTCGGCGGTCGGCGCCTCGGCGAAGCCGCGGATGCGCTCGAAGAGATGATTCGGGACGAAGATTGTTTTCGGGTCGTGACGATTTCCGGTGCCATGACGATCGCCAAACAGGGGCTCGTCCTCTGTGAAATGATCGACCGGGGTTGGGTTCAGGCGGTCGTCGCAACCGGAGCGTTGATGACCCACGGCCTCGTCGAAGGTGCGGGAATGCTCCATTTCAAGCATCGCCAGGCGATGCGCGACGAAGATCTCTACACGCGCGGCTACAACCGGGTTTATGACACGATCGAACTCGAAGCGAACCTCAATGACGCAGTCGCATTGCTCGATGACGTGCTCGCGGGTGTCGAACCGGGGGTCACTCTCTCGAGTCACACTATTCTCGCCCATGTCGGAGACATGCTCGAACGGAATGATGCGGGCCGCGCCATCCTACGCAGCGCGGTGAACCGCGGCGTGCCGATCTACGTCCCAGCCTTCACGGATTCAGAACTTGGCCTCGACTTCGCGATCCATAATCGACGTCTCAAATCCCAGGGCAAGACACCGTTCGCGTTCGATCCCTTCCTCGACCTCGAAGATTTCGCCGACCGCGTTCGAGGTCAGGATCGCCTTGGAATCTTCACGATCGGCGGCGGCGTCCCGCGGAACTGGGCACAGCAGGTTGCACCCTACCTCGAGATCAGCGCGGAACGTCTGGGTACCACCGAACCCCTACGCCGCTATCGCTATGCGGTTCGCATCTGCCCCGAGCCCGACCATTGGGGTGGTCTCTCGGGATGTAGCTACACCGAAGGAGTCTCGTGGGGCAAATTCGTTCCGGAAAGCGAGGGAGGACGCCACGTCGAAGTCTACGCCGACGCCACGATCGCCTGGCCCATCATCATTCGCGCGGTGATCGAGCGAATGGAGGCCGACCAGGATTAGTCGCACTGAATCAGGTTGCGCTCTCGAAAAGAGACGGATCGGGCGTTTCAGCGAGCACGAGGTCCTCGTTTCGCTCGACGACCCGATCGAAATCCCAGGC
>JAQBEG010000620.1:0-2635 GCA_032123985.1 Deltaproteobacteria bacterium | reverse complement strand
AGGCGAGCGTCCTCGGCTCGATCCCGATGCGCGATCCAGCTAGAGAACCAGCCAGACAGCTAGATCGAAATCGCAGCCCTCAATCGCCCAGATGACCCGGCTCCTGAGAGACACTGGTGTGCGTCTTTCCACGAACAGCGTCGAGCCGCAAACGGTTCTGCTGAGCCGCCGCCGCATCTTCGGGCTTCTGACCAAATCCCGTGTAGAGCACTTTCCGCGTACGCACCTTCGGCGGCTGACTCATATGTTGGGTACAGCTCAAATGGACGGTCACGTCGCCGACTCGGGTCGGTAGATCGATCGCTTCGAGATCGAGCCCCGGCTGCATACACGGTGCAGGCCATACCAGGGCGCGATGCGTTCCTGGAACCACGCGCAACTGACCGGATTCGGCGTCTGCGCCGGTCACCGAGATACCGACAGTCAGCGAGCAACACTCATAGGAATGCCGGCCCAGGCTGCAGTCTTTGTGCCAGGGCACGTCGGAGATGCCCTTCACGACACCGATGGGCTTACTGAGCGCACCGACTCGCGCGCCCGGTTTCCGTGAACTCACGTGACCAACTCCGGGAATGCGTCCAATGCGCTGGAATCGATCTTCATCGATGAGTGCCACTGTCGCATCCGAATAACGGTCGAAACCCTCCATTCGAACCAGGTGCTCCACACCGTCCTTCGTGGTTGCGAACCACGCCATCGGATCACCCTTCTCAAAATGAGGTGCCGCCCTGGAAAAATCGGCCTCGATCGCGGCCATCTCGTCCTCATTGAACAGACCCCGGATATGCAGGTAGCCAGCGTCCTCGAGAAATTCGCGCATGTCCTCGTCCGAATCTTCCGGCGTAAAACTCCGCCGTACGTCGGTTTCGAACTTAACGTCACCAGGTACATGAATGCGACGCGCGTCGAGAGCCGCGCGAAGAACCAGCCACCAGTTCAGGAAATCCGGCAGGCCACCCTCCGGCATGTCGAGCAAATTGTTGCTCATGAGCGCAATCGGTGTGCTCTGATCGTTGACGATATCGGTCAGCTGTGTCGCGCTGAGACGCACCCGGCTCTTTCCATGGTGGCCCGATGTAATGGAGACGCGCTCTCCAACCCAGGAAAGCGTCCATGGCTCGCCATCGGTTTCGACACAAATTGAATCGAGTGAGAGGGCGCTCGCACCGGGCGTGACCATCACATGATGTGAATCGAGCATCGCGGGCAGGGTTTCGCGAAAGAAATGAGCGGCGTCGACCGGGGCTTGTTCGGCGTCCAAACGCGTGCGGAGATCCACGGACATGGGCTTCCCTCGATCAGATATCACTAACTCGTCGGCCTCGATATCCTCTATCAACGCTAGCACTCGTAGATCATCCCGGATCGAGATGTTAGATTTGGGAAAATTCCATCGAAAGGACTGCCCGAATGACTCCGCTCAGATCTCGAATCGAAGAAGAACTCGAAAAACTCGCAACACGGCGGGATGAACTTCGCGTCCAGCTCGACCTTGGGAAAAAGGAACTGAAGGACAAGTGGGGCGATGTCGAAGAAAAATGGAGCAAACTGGAGTCGTACCTGGGTCGCTTGAAGCAAGAAGGCGAGGACGCGGCGGAAGACATCGAAGACGCCGCAGAGCTACTGCTCGAAGAGGTCAAAGAAGGCTTCAAAAAGATTCGCGAGCTCTTGTAATGCCGGCATCGGATTCTTGACCCAGGGCATGACCTACGACTTGATGCAACTGGGCGCAGGGCTCGTCCTGTTGGTGGGCGGCGGCCGGGCTCTGGTCTCGAGCGCCGCCGCACTCGCCAGTCAACTCGGAGTTTCGGCGCTCGTCATCGGGCTGACCGTCGTGGCGTTTGGGACGAGCGCGCCCGAACTCGCCGTAAATACGATCGCCGCGATTCGGGGAAGCGGCGAGGTCGCATTCGGAAACCTCATGGGGTCGAACATCGCGAATATTGGCCTTGTCGTTGGCATCGCCGCCATCGTAAGGCCCCTCGCGATTCAGGGGATCGTCATCACGCGGGAGATCCCGATGATGTTGCTCGCGAGTCTTGCGGTCCTGATCATGGGCGCGGATTTTCTCCGCGGAGATTCGACGGCTGAGTACGACCGAACGGAAGCACTCCTCCTCTTCTTGTTCTTCGCAATATTCCTCTACTACACGATCGGCGAAACGGTGCGCCAACGCTTCACGGACCCCTTCGTGGAGCAACTCGAGCGAAGGCGAATCCCGGAACGCCATTCACTCATCAAAACTTCAGCCGTGATCGTCGCCGGACTCGTTGCATTGACCGTGGGCGGCCACTTCACGGTCGAGGGCGCAGTCGGCGTCGCGGACGCGCTCGGAATCCCGAGCTCGATCATCGGATTGACCCTCATCGCGGTCGGCACCAGCCTCCCCGAGCTCACCACGAGCATCATCGCCGCACGACGCGGCGAAACCGACCTCGCCGTCGGAAATATCGTCGGTTCCAACATCTTCAACTTGTTATTCGTTCTCGGAGTCACGGCGTCGATTCATCCTGTGCCCATTCCAGCAGGTGGATTCATCGACCTCCTGGCCGTCGTCATCATGTCGGCATTGCTCTGGATCGTTTGCTCGACATATGGAGGTCGCCGGGTTACCCACGCCGAAGGCTGGCTCCTC
>JAQBEG010000619.1:0-2681 GCA_032123985.1 Deltaproteobacteria bacterium | reverse complement strand
GGCGGATCTTGCACTCGAATTGCTATCGACCCTGTCGTGTCGAGTCAGTGGCTTGATGCTACGCCGCGTTCGACTTCTGCAGCTTCGATTGACTCTATCTTTCCGCTTTTTCTATCTTTGGGTTCGCGCCTTCGGCGAGGCCAATTTCGAGCCGCCCGCTGCGCTCGACGATCCAGTTCCTGTCGAAACGAACGAATTGCCGCGCCTTCGTCGGGTCGAATCCCTAACCGCGTAACTGCGCAAACGCGCATTCAGCGAACCAGCACGCGTCGACACTGCGGACACTGAATGAGCGCGTCCTCCGGCTTAGCCAGCATCCGCGTCTTCTCGAGCGATGGCAGCTGGATGCGACAGCCACCGCAACGTCCGTCCGCGAGCATCGCCGCGCCGCGACCGGCCTTCTGCGGTTGAGCGCGGATGCGCTCATACGCCGTCAAAATAGGCTTCGGAACTCCAACACCAATTTTCTCCCGGCTTACGGAGAGGCGCTCGAGTTCGACACCAACCTCGCCTTCGACCTTGAGAATCGCTTCACGGACCTTCTCGAAATCGGCCCGATTGGAAGTTCGAGCCGACTCCTGGTCTTCGACGCGACGCTCGATCGACTCGATCTCCTCGAGAAGTTCCATCTCGCGATCCTCGAGTTCGCTTTGTCGCACGCGCAATCGCTCCTGCGATTCTTTGTGAGCGGCTGCTTCGTCTTGATTCTTACGTTTGCCCGAATAACGATCGACTTCGGCAGCCTCGAGATCGCGAACGATCTGGGCGACCTCGCGTCCGATCACTTCTTCCTCGGTCTGCTTTTCTGCACGCTCTGCATTCGCGGCAGCGAGGAGGGAATCGATCTCGGCAAGCTTCGATTCGAGCAGTGGTCGTGATTCGCGCTCGGGAAATTTCGCGTAACGAAGCCGGGCAGCATCGGCGGCAAGATCGAGGTCCTGAACTTCGAGAAGCAGAGCGAGAAAAGACATAGTCGGCGAAATTCCTCGTCAGTTTCGGAGATAACGACCCGGTTCGACCTCATCCACCTCGCGGCGATCGATCATCCGGTCGAGGTGGAGCTGTGCGCTTCGCATTTCAACGTTCCTCACGAAGAGTAGATCAACGTGAGGTCGATATATGAAACGATGCTCGGCCATTTCATCGAGGCTTCTTGGCTCGGCAAGGAAATCCAACATCGCCCCATGGCGGCGATCGATGACAGCAGCGAATGAATCGACCATCTCGACGAAGCGCGCCCTGCCCTCGATCACGCCCTTGTGATGGAAGGTGACATACCAGGCGGCCTCCTCGTCTCGCACTCTGCGCAGGCTCTCCTCGAAATCGTCCAGATCACTCCACGCATCGCCGTAATAGGGCCCGAAACCGGTGAGATCGATGTCCGAAAGGAAGAAGACATCCTCCGAAACCCGAAAGCCGCTATGCCCGCGCGTATGACCCGGCAAGTGGACAGCTTCGATCGTCACGCCCCCGAGATCAAAAACATGTCCGTCAGCGAAACCTTCTGCGTCGGGTCTTGGCGTGAAATGGAACTGTTCGACGACGATCCGCTCGAACCGGCTGCGCGTTTCCCCCTCGAACCCATAGATATCCATCAGGCCATTGAGCGATCGCACACCCTCGAGATCTGCGTGATGGATGTGGACCCGCGCGCCCTTGAAGAAACCATTGCAGGACACGTGGTCTTCGTGACTATGGCTATTGATCACGGCATCGATCGCGACCGGGATGCCGCCTCGGGAGACGACATCGACCGACGGATCGATCACCACCGCTTCGCCCGCGCCCCGTACGAGAAGCGTGTTCCCGGACGGATACAACCCGTTCTCGGCACCAATGAGCACGCTCACGCGATCCGTCAGCTTCCTTTCGTCGTCGCCCCAGTCTGCCAGCATCGGTGAATCCTACCGACTCAGATTCGCTTGTGCGACGTTGCTCCCTTTCCGACGCGTGGTCAAACCGCAGGCGTGCGCGCAGATGATGCCGCAGCCTCGCTCGGAACGTCCCCAATCTGGGTTAGAATCGCCCGCACACGCAGGCATTCAGCGTCTCGATGGAATCCATCCCAGGATGCGCTGCTTGCCCTCTACCGGCACAGGAACGCAGAAATGTCCGAGTTGTTTCCGCATCCCCAAGATAAATACCCGGTCGTCTATATGAAGGACACGGATCTGGCTCTTCCAGAGCATGTGATGAATACGGACATGCGTTACACGCAGTTCAAGACGGTCGCAAGGGGTGGGAAATGTCTGATCCAGTCCTGCAAGGATTTTCATCTCAGCCGCGTGATCGCCCACAAGAGCCTGCTCAAGGAGATTGCAGACGATCCCTTCGAGCAGCGGCGTTTTCTTCGCGAAGCGCGCGTGACCGCGATGCTCCAGCATCCGAACACGATTCCGGTTTACGAGCTATCGCGGAACAACCGCGGCCGCTACTACTTTACGATGAAGCTCGTCGAGGGCTATACGCTTCGCGAGGTTCTCGATCAGGCAAAAGCAGAAGGCACCCAGCCAGTCGACGGCTACGGCTTCCACCGGATGGTGACGATCTTGATCCAGGTCGCCAACGCCCTCGACTACGCGCATAACCACGGCGTCGTCCACCGGGACATCAAACCCGCGAACATTCTCATGGGACCCTTTGGCGAAGTGCTCCTGCTCGACTGGGGGTTGGCCAAGGTC
>JAQBEG010000618.1:0-2895 GCA_032123985.1 Deltaproteobacteria bacterium | reverse complement strand
CCAGTGCATCCTGCGCGTCGCCCTTCCCCGGCACGACGACCACACGAAGGAACGAAAAGCGATGGGAGAACCGATGTGCATTCTGGATGTCGTAGCGAACTGCATCTTCGAAATACGCCTGGGTATACGCCTGCGTAACGGGGTCGCGCAGAGTCCGTCGTTCCAGAGCCTGAAATCGCAGCGCATTGCTCATCGCGATCGCACCAAACTCGCAATATTTCTCGGCCATCGCGCGATCCGACTCTGCGAATGCCTCGTCATCGACCTTGTCCGTCAGCCTTGCGATGCCGATCGTCTCTCCGCCCAAACCGATCGGTACGTAGAGTGCCTCGACGCCGTTGATGTCCTCCGGTAGCGCCGTGATCGTCGATCGTCCGCTCGTCAGATCAGGACACCAGGCCGAAATCACTTCCTCGAGGCCAACCGTTGCGGGCTCGCCGTCCACCCTCACCAATCCGCGCGCGCCGACGAGGTGAAGCGTGTTTCCGCCCAGGCTCTCTGCAACCCAGACGACTCCCGACTGAGCCCGGGTCTCGAGACAAAGGCCCTCGAGCAGACGCTCGGCTAGAGGTTCGACTGCGAGCGTCGAAAAGAGTCCGGCCGCACGCTCGAAGAGCGAGAGAACTCCCATGAACTCGAGGTTCTCTTCGATCAGCAGCGCGTGTTCTTCGCGCATCCGACGCTGAGCCAGGATCTTGTCGATCGAATCGATGAGCACATCGCGATCGAAGGGCTTCAAGATGTAATCGACCGCGCCCTGCTTCATCGCCTCCACGGCGGTCTTCACGTCGACCATGCCAGTTACCATCACGATATCCTGGTCAGGTCTTCGTTCCTTGATTCTGCGGACGAGCTCGGAACCGTCGATCCCCGGCATCACGAGATCCGTAATCACGATCTCGAAATCCTCGCGCTCGAGGATATGCAGAGCCTCTTCGCCCGAGGTGGCGGTCTGAACGTCATAGCCCGCTTCGCCGAGCAATCCCTCGATCAGATCACGGAAATAGCGCTGGTCATCGACTGCCAGAATGCGCGCTTTGCTCATAACCCCTCGCACGATCGACGGCGAAGCGGGCTTCCTAGGCGATTCAAAACGAATCCCTTTCGGAGCCCCCAGTCCAGTCGACGCGTCCCGTCTCATCGGCTTGTCGATGGGCCGACTTGTGACGAGATCGGCTGAAATTCGGACTCTACGAGAAGGGGCTCGGCGCCTCGTAAGCCAGGGGTTTGGCGAGAAGAGAGTGCGGCGTGGCTTCCAGAATCCGAGCTGAGATGACCGCTCCGGGCAGAATGCAGTGATCCGGGCCCGCATCGAGGTTCACGACTCGATTCTGAGGGTCACGACCGGAGAGCTGATCACCACCCCGTCGGCTTGCGCCATCGATAAGTACGATGGTATTTTCACCCACTCTCGATTGGTGATAGGCAAGGGTTTGGTTTCGCTGTAGCTCTTGAAGCCGTGTCAGGCGTTCCTGCGCGATCTCGGCCGGGACCTCATCGGGAAGATCGGTCGCCGTCGTGCCCGGACGCGGCGAGTACTTAAAGCTGAAGCTATCGACGAGACCGGCCTCGCGAACGAGCTCGAGGGTTTGCTCGAAATCGGCTTCGGTCTCACCTGGGAATCCCACGATCAGATCCGAGGTGAGCGCCAGATCGGGGCAACCCTTGCGCAGCCCGGCCACGATCTCGAGATAGCCGGACCGGGTATAGCGGCGCCGCATGGACTCGAGAATTCGGTCCGACCCACTCTGAACCGGCAAGTGAACGTGCGGACAGAGACATTCGAGATCTCTGTGCGCGCGAATCAGATCGTCGTCGAAAAAAAGCGGGTGTGGACTCGTATAGCGGATCCGTTCGATCCCCGAAATCGCATCGAGCTGCGCCAGTAATTCTGCGAAGGGCATCGTTCCGACGGCCTCCGCATGGCCGCGTCGAACGTCGTGGCGCCCGTAGGCGTTTACGGTTTGGCCGAGAAGCGTAATCTCGATGATCCCATTCTCCGCGAGTGCGCGCGCTTCGGACACGATCTCGGCCGCACTGCGACTGATCTCCCGTCCGCGCGTGGACGGCACGATGCAAAAGCTGCAAAACATGTCGCAGCCCTCCATCACCGTGACGAACGCCTTGCGTCGAACACCCGACTCGGGCTCGGAGCGCCGGGTGGGTAGATCGAATCGCGCCTGACTCTTGTCCTCGCCGACCCAGGCGGCACGCTGGCCCTCGATCGCCCCCTGAAGCATCGCGGGGACGCGACGCAGATTGTGGGTTCCGAACACGAAATCGAGATGGGAGAAGCGACTTAGGAGCTTGTCACCGACCTGCTGGGCCACACAACCACCGACACCGACGATGCGCCCGGGTCTCTCGGATTTCCATTCCCGCAGCCGCCCGAGATCGCTGTACAGCTGATGCTCGGCTTTGTCGCGAATCGAGCAGGTATTGATGACCAGCACATCCGCCTCCGACTCGTTGGGCGCGGCCACCAGGCCAGAATTCTCCAGCAGCGTCGCGACCTTCTCAGAGTCGTGAACGTTCATCTGGCAGCCGTAGGTACGAATAGCGAAGCGCTTGCTTTGCAAAGGGTTTTCCGGGTGGGTGGGAAGCCTCGAGGGGCCGCTCGATCGGGCGGCGCCCAACGTACCCGAGACCTTGGTCAGCGTCGATCGACGCGGGGCCCCAGCGCCACCCTTCTCCATTTAGGCAATTTCTCGAAAACCTACAAAAGTGGCTGATTTTGCGTCGTTTCTCTCTTCCTTTTGACTCCGTCTCAAAACGCGATTGACAAGCCTTGCTGGACCGCCATAATGGCAACAAGTCATAGGGTTACGGAGTGGCGGTGGAATGGTCATTTCCCCGGAAATGTCCAACCTCTCACCCCCCATTGAATGAGTCCAC
>JAQBEG010000617.1:0-7170 GCA_032123985.1 Deltaproteobacteria bacterium | reverse complement strand
CGCCCGAACCAACGCCCGAACCAACGCCCGAACCAGCGCCCGAACCAACGCCAGCGCCCGAACCCATGCCCGAGCCAACGCCTGAACCGCAACCGGACGACAGCGCTCCCACGATTCTCTTCTTTGACGATTTCGAGGGCTATCTGCCCGGCGAGACCGCCGAGTCATGGTTGGATACGGCCGAGGCGAATAGCATGGAGGCCGACGAGTTGTATTTCGTTCGCGCCGTGCCTGAAGGCGGACAAGGTTTCGTCACGGCCTCCACCCAAACGAATATCCATTCGCACTACACTACGAACGAGAGTGCGGAATGGTGGAATTACGAGTATGTCGGGCAGATGCGTTTCGACGACCAATCCGCGGGAATAGGCGTGACATTGTTGTCTGACTATCCCAACTCCGATAGCTACCTCCGGCTGCGACGTTGGGGTGAGTTCCCCGAATTTGCGCTGGCTCCTCATCCTGATACGGCGACGACTCAGGGCGCATGCATCGGAACAACGGGGACAGGTGTCCAGTCGCGTCCCAATATCTGGTATCGATTTCGCTTCCGCGTGGAAGACGAAGATGGCGCGACCCGAGTCCTAGCACGGGTATGGGATCGCCGCGGCGACGAACCGTTGGAATGGCAGATCGATTGCCTTTGGACAGCTTGGCCTGGTGCAGCTGGACGACCCGGCGTGTGGAGCATGGGCGCAGGTCTCAAGATGTGGGATGACCTCGGCGCCGTCGAAATCGGAGGCCCAGATGTGATCGTCGAAGAACCGACCGATCCCAGTGACGGCGGAAGCGGTGATTCATCGCTCAAGCTCTATGCGGAAGACTTCGAAGATGTCCCTCCCGGAAGCGAAGCTGACGGTTGGCTGGACACGACCAAGCGGAACTCCATGACGCCGGATGATTCGTTATTCGCAGTCGCTGCAGCGCCAGGCGGAGGCAATGCCCTCACGACCCATTCGCGGGATACCAATGTCCATTCCCACTTCGTCGCCGACCAGTCGGCCGAATGGCGAAACTATGAGTATTCAGGCCGAATGTACATTTCCTCTGAAGACAGCGGGATCGGCGTGACGCTCTATAGCGAGTATCCGTTCGACAACGAATACCTGCGGCTAAGACGCTATAGCAATCGTCCGGACTTCCGGCTCTCGAATCACGCCTCCGGCGGCAGCAAATGTGTCGGATCCACACTAACCGGTGTCGTCGGCATAGCAGGTTTCTGGTACGAGTTTCGGGTGCGCGCTCTCGACGAAGCCGGTGATGTTCGCGTGCAGGCCAAGGTCTGGCGTGAACGGGCGACTGAGCCCACCGACTGGCAGATAGACTGCCTCTCGCCTTCGTCCGGACCTTTCACAGACGGTGGTGCGCCGGGCATCTGGTCAATGGGGAACGGCACGAAATTCTGGGATAATCTGGAGGTCACCCCCCTGAAGCTGGACTAATGGATCAGAGGAGCGAAGGCCTCGCCCGACTCCGATCCCGCCTCTTTCCCCCGCCTCGATCGGTCGTCTATCCTCGGATGAACATGCGGCACTGAACAGAAAATGTTCGGTGCCGCGCGATCGCGAAAGGTAGAAGATTGGACGAGCCAGCAGATCGACATCGAAACCAGTCTGTCCCGAATGCTAGCCGTCGAGCCTGACGCCGACCGAGTCGAACGGTCGCGGGATCATCCATCTCGCGTTGAACCTCCATCAGGATGCTTCCGCCCCCAACGTCGACTACGCGAAGCGACCTTGTCCCGTCGTCAGCGTCGACCTCGAATAGGCGTTTCGCGGGACGCTATTCACACCGCCGACAAATATTGCTCTAGAAAGTAGGCCGCGGATGAGGCGCGTTTGCGCCGTCTCGGGTCGGTGTCGGCCATACGTCATCCGCCTCTGCCGGGGGGCCGCAACATTAGCCGCGGTTCGGGTTCGCCAGCTCGAATACCGGACCCGACGGGCGCGCTGGATCGGCGGATTATGCGCCAGAGGGGCACAGCGGCGTGTTACTCTGCTCGAGTCCGGTTGGTTCGCGCAGGAGGCTGCATGCCCAAGGGAGACGTCGAGATCATCCTGCTCAAGCAGCTCGCCAGCTGTCTCGCGATGCCTATGCTCGTGCTGGGCCCAGAGGGCGATGTCCTCTTCTTCAACGAATCTTCGGAGCCTCTGCTCGGGCTCCGCTTCGAGGAGACGGGCGAACTCACGGTGGAGGAGTGGGGCGATGTGCTGCAGACGACGAACGCTGCTGGCGAGCGGCTGACGGACGAGGAGCGTCCGCTGGTCGTAGCCCTCTCGACCGGGGAGCCGGCCCACAAGCGCCTCTTCATTCGGCCGCGCGACGGTACGCGGCGCGAGATCGAGGCCACCGCAATTCCACTAGTAGGGCAGCAGGGGCAGCTGCTCGGCGCATTGGGGCTCTTCTGGCAGCTCGGGAGCACCAGCCCGCAGCCGCTGGGGGATGCACCTCTGGAATCGACCGGACAGCACGAGGTCGAGGCGATCTTGACGAGGCGGCTCGCGAGCCTCCTCGCGACACCCATCTTCCTTCAGGATGCCGGGGGGCACCTGCTCTACTTCAACCGCGCCGCTGAGCCGATTCTCGGCTGGAGCTTCGAGGAGTTGCGGACGACGCCTCGCTCGGACGGCGACCTCTACAATACATTCAAGCCGATGAGCGAAGACCGCGAGCCCATCAAGACCGAGGATCATCCGCTCACCATCGCGCGGGTTCAGCGCATCCCCGCGCACCTCCGGTTCTTCATCGACGGCCTCGACGGTGTGGTGCGCAAGATCGCAACGACTGCGATTCCGCTCATCGGCCAGGGCGGACGCAATCTGGGCGCGGTGGGCTTCTTCTGGGAGATTGGCGAGTCGTGAGGGTGACACTCTGGGGAACACGGGGCTCGCTCGCCGCGCCGGGTGCCGAGACCATGCACTACGGCGGGAACACCTCCTGTGTCGAGGTGGTTGGCTCGGACGGCACCTTGTTGGTGCTCGACGCCGGAACGGGAATTCGACGCCTGGGTGAGGCCATCGAACGCGACACGCGGCGCGTTGACCTGTTGCTCACCCATCTGCACATGGACCACATCCAGGGCCTCGGCTTTTTCGATCCGCTCTTCTGGCCGGACCTCGACGTTCATCTCTGGGGTCCGTCGTCCACAACGCTCGATCTGCGTGGCCGCCTAACGCGCTATCTGTCGCCGCCTCTCTTCCCAGTGATGCTCCGCGACCTACCCTGCAACTTGACACTGAACGATGTCGTGCCTCTGCCCAGCTTCGAGATCGGCTGCTTTCACGTAGAGGCCCGGCTCGTGTGCCATCCAGGGCCGACAGTCGGCTACCGCATCGAGGGGGATGGCGCGGTGCTCACCTACATCCCTGACCACGAGCCGGCGCTCGGGGCGAGAGACTTCGCGGACGACGCCGAGTGGGTTTCTGGGATGGAGCTTGCGCACGATGCCGACCTGTTGATCCACGACGCCCAGTTCACAGAAGACGAGTACCCGCGCTTCGTCGGGTGGGGCCACAGCTCGATTCAGCAGATGCTCACCTTCGCCAGACTCGCGCAAGTGCGTCACCTCGTTCCCTTCCATCACGACCCTTCTCACTCCGACGTGATTCTCGATCGACTCTACGAAGAAGTGAACAAGTCCAACGACCTTCCATTCGAGTTGTCGCCGGCAGTCGAGGGAGCGAGCTTCGTGTTGGGGCGGCACACGACAGGCTGAGCCAGCGGTCTGCCCGCGCAAGATTCCACCCTGATGGGCAACCCAATCGGACGCAAGGCCCCGTTGTTCCTCGGGCCGCCCATATGCGTGGTGGAGTGCGAAGAGAGACTCGATCCGGAGGTCGCCGAACGCGCAATCGGCGATTCGCGGAGATGAGATGGACGACGTATCACAGCTTCGCTTCCAAAACCTCGTGATCGATTGGCACAAAACCGATCGCTCCAATTTCCGCCGAGCGATGACGGTTGGAGACGCAGGACTAGCGCGGCAGCCGGTGGCGAGCGTGGCAACGCAACTCGTCGCCTATGCGGTCCTAAGAGAGTCCTGGGAGAGTGGCCGCCCCTTCAACGAGCTTGGCGCCCTGGATTTCCTCGCCGCGGTCGACGAAGAGATCACGGCACGGACCGCGCGGTCTTGAGCGCCAGCCGATGACGCTGCGAGTGGTGGGAGCCGGCATGGGGCGCACGGGGACCAACCCCCTGAAGCTGGCACTCGAGCGCCTGCTCGGCGAACCCTGCTACCACATGTTCGAGTGTTTCGAGCGGCCGGAGCACATGCCATTGTGGGCGGCGGCCGCGCAAGGCGACATGCCCGAATGGGACGATCTGCTCTCGGGCTACGGCGCTGCCATTGACTTTCCGCCTGCAGCCTTCTGGCCAGAACTGATGAGGGCCTATCCGGACGCGCTAATCCTCTTGTCGGTACGGAATACGGACGAGTGGTGGAGGAGTGCGAGCCAGACGATCTTTCCCGCCGTCCTCGCCATGCCCCCAGGTCCCCAGCGCGCGATGATCGACGCCCTCTGGTCGAGCCGTTTTACGCTGACGGTGTGGAGGACGAGAAGGCTGCCAAGTATGCCTTCGAGAAGTTCAACGAGGACGTGCGGGCTGGCGTGCCGCCGGAGCGGCTTCTCTAATGGCGGCCTGGGGATGGTTGGGGACCTCTCTGCATCTCGAGTTCGCTGTGTATTCCCACCTCGCCTAAGCGGCCGTGGATCCAAGGGCTGGCTCGATGCCCAAACCGCGTTGGCGTAAAAGTTGTCTTGCCGGGTCGGGTCGGGTCGACAATCTGGACCAAAAAGATGCCTAGCAACTTGAAAGAATGCCACGCGATCGATTGCCAGCGTGACGACTTAGATAGTGCCTCCGTTCAGAGTCGTGCGAGTGGCGGTCGCTGCCCCGGTCAGTTGGGATTGGAGCGGCAAGAGAGGCGCTGGTAGCAGGGATGGACTGCCAAAGCATCTCCATCTTTCGGCGCCATTCG
The DNA here is from genome assembly GCA_032123985.1 of Deltaproteobacteria bacterium. GTDB lineage: Bacteria > Myxococcota_A > UBA9160 > UBA9160 > UBA4427 > UBA4427. Next base: position 2,192 of record JAQBEG010000617.1, on the reverse strand, counting down.
TTGCTTTCGGCGAAGTTGAATTGGTATAGATGTAGAGGGCACCCATCTCGCGTTCTATATCACGCTCGCGCGCTGATCTCATCCGTCGCGAACGGTGCGGCCAGAGCGTCATTGGCGAGGTAGCCGTCGAGTACTTCGTAGGCCTTCGCTGAGAATGCCTCGATCGCGGGGAGCCATTCCAAATCCTCGAGATCCACGAGACCCATTGCGAGTTGCCCGTTCTCGTCCGTTCGACCCGCACAAGCAATCTGAACGTCAACGAACTGCTGAATTGAGTCGAATCGCCATGGACGCTCGAGCGTTTCGAGCCGCTCTACGGCAAAACCCGCCATCTCGGCGAGTCTCTTCAACTCGGGTAATCCGCCGAAAGACCAAGCGTGTACGGGCTTTTGCTCGGGCCCGAAGTGTTTCGCCAATGCGGCTTCGACGAAGCCGAAGGCCCTCTGATTCTCTGCGCTCGACCAGACTCCAGCATGGAACATCGCGCCCGATTTCATCACACGCCTGACTTCTGCGAAAGTTTTCTCCCGATCCGTCAGATACTGAAGACCCTGGTGGCATAGCACGACGTCGAAGGTTCCGTCTTCAAACGGCATGTCCTCTCCCGATCCGTCAGTCCACGTTATTGGCGCACCAGCGAAGCGCTTGGCCCGAGCCGCTTCCATGAGATCCGGAGTCGGGTCGTAGCCAATCACTTCCCCTTCCGAGCCCGCGCGCTCGGCCGCGTAGCCTGCAACGAGCCCCGTACCGCAAGCGAGATCGAGTACGCGATCGCCGGGGCGGACGTGACCCGCAAGCCCCTTCGCGAAGATGTCGAGGGCTGAGGGCACCCAATAGGTATCGTAAAGTTCTGCCATCGATCGATCGCCGACGAACTCAGAAAGACGAGTCATGAATTCCCTTTCGTGCAGTACAGAATCGGCTCGGATCCAGCGGAGGCGAATAGCTGTGCGCCGCTGCAATAGTCGTACAGATCGTCAATGTATCAGACTGAGAGCAAGGGATCTGTCGCAGCCAGTCGGGCCCTGCCGCTGCGTGCGCCTTGCGCGGTTCCAACCCATTCGACAGACGAACGGCATCCCTTGATCGTCACGCCCGCGTGGGCAGCGGATAGATCAGTTGTTTGACGATTGCGTCGAGCGACTCGCGGGTCTTCCCAGCCGCCTCGAGCCGCGCGAAGTCCTGCGCCGTCTCTTCGTGCACGACCATCGAATCCGCGACGTCCTTGTATTCCGAGGGCGCAAGCTGGGCGATCTCGCGATAGCGATTCACGAATGGCTCAAGGACGGTCGCGAGATGCTCCATCGCCACTAGCCATTCCATCCCCTGGAATGAATCGGCGAATTCGATCCCCTTCTCGCGCGACTCTTCCAGCTCGATGGGATCCAGACCACAGGCCACGACGGCCGGTCGGAGTCGAGCCTTCGCTTCGGTTTCCAACTGCAAGAGCGACGTCAGCTTGTAGCGTTGGCTCGGACTGTGGAAGCGTTCGAGAAGACGGCAGAAGACAACTTCACCGGTCACCTCGCCCTGGTAGAGTTCATGTAACCCGATTTTGAATTGTTCTAGGGACATCTCACTTCTCCTTTTGGGTCTGTCTGGCGGAGATGAATGCTTGATCGACGCGGCCCTGGAAGGCCTTGTCGTAGCCGTGGCGAGTCGCGTCCCACCAAGCCTGATAACCCGGGCCACGGCTGAGTAGACTGGAGTACCAGGCGTCCCACGACTCCCAGTTTCGCTGCGTCGTCAAACCATCCTCATAGTTCAAGAACGTGCTTTCCCAGACAGCCATGCGCCAAGCCGTGTAGAGAATAAACTTCTCGAACTCCTCGGCGGACAGTGAACCCGGGTCTGCTTCGCCTCGAAACACGAGGCTTGCAAGTTTTTCGTTCTCGTCTCCGACCAACAACTCACTATGCTCGCGCCCATAGTTCATCTGCTCTTGATAAAGCATCCTCTGTGTCGCGAGCGTGTTATGTCGTACTTCGACGGCAAGCAGAGCAATGCCGACGAGTACCCCTGCATTCGCAATAAACGAGAGCCAGGAATTGGTTCGTTCAGAAATCACAGAACACCTCATAGCCACCAGGCGGCTCGTCCGGGTTGCGGCAAAGCACCACTAATGTTCCCACACGCGACACCCTCAGAACCCGAGCATGTCGAAGTCCGGCTCTCGACCGAGGAGCATGAGG
>JAQBEG010000616.1:0-3074 GCA_032123985.1 Deltaproteobacteria bacterium | reverse complement strand
CAAACGCGAGGCATTGATGCGTTGTCGATTCCGAAAGGTTGGGGGGATCCGCCACGCTCAGCGGCAACCGGCGGCGCGAACAAGTTCTTCGCCGGTCCCAACGGAGACAGGGAAGCCAATGAGTTGTCAAAAGCCCTCGCTGCCTCATCGGCGTTCTCACCGCCGTCTGCAGCGAGCGCTCCCAGTCCGGCGACGACCGGCGCTGCGACCGCGACGGCGGGTACTCCGGCCGAAACCGCCGGCAGCTTCGCGTCTCCTCCACCGCCCGATCCGGATTCACTCGCGGCGGTCGCTCCCGCCGCGCCGCCTGCCACAGCGGCCGCAGCCATCGCCGCTTCAGCCCCGGTTCCCGCGCCGGCCCCGCCTCCTCCGAGGCCCATCGATTCTTCGTCGGGCTTGGTGTCGTCGAGCGCGGCAACATCGCTCTCGGCGATCGAGGCCCCGATCAGCGCGCCTGTGCTCGCGGCCTCGACTGCACCGGAGTCATCCGCGGGCGGGCCTGCGGAGACTGTCGGAGACGTATCGACACCGCTGCCGAAGCGACCCGTGAGCGGACCGCATACGAGGAGCAGCGCGATCAAAATCAACGCGCCTCCAATCATCAGCGTATTTCGAGAAGTCGGACTCATCCCCAGCCTCCATCATCAGCATCGAGATCGTCCTGCGACGATTGCTGAGCCATTTTCAACAGCATCCTCTGAGACCCTCAGTCAAAACGAAAATTCAGATAACCGCCGACAATATGTCGATTGTAGTCGTACACCCGTCTATTGGATTCGTTGTCGAGATACGTCCAGCGAGCGCTCACCGAGAAATACTCGTTCAGATCCTTTTCGATCTCCGCCTCGAAGGTCACGGCATGTTCCTCGCGATCCGCGTTCGAGAGCGGGGCATAAGAAACCCCGACGACTTCTCGATCCGGAAATGTCGACGGATTCAAGAAATCACGAAACTCATAGCTCGCAAGGATGCCGATGCTGAAATCGAAAGGCAGCTCGACGCCGACGCCCGCACTGAATATGTGGGCGAAATGCTCCCATTCGTCACCCTCCGAGTCGTAGTATCGAAATCGATAACCACCGCCGATCTCGACCTCTTCGAAGATCTCGTCCATTCCGCTCGGAATGGGAACCCGATATCGGTGCTCCACCGCGCCGCCTACGCCAATCCCGTCCTGGTTGCGCTCCCGGCTTTCGTTTAGACCAATGGGTCCACAACCGCTGTCGGTAGAATTACAATCCCCGTTGGTTTCTTCCGGCGTGACATTAACCGGGTTGTAGCGAAGATCGTTTGCGATCACGTCGGCCACGAAGATCGTCGTGCCTGCTTTTTGCCACGTATGAGACAGACCGAGTTCGCCGACATGTCCGCGAAGAAAGGAGTCTTCGTCGACCCACGCAAATCCGAACTCATATCGGACCTGTGCCGTGGTGTTCGGGCCGAGGCGACGGACGACATACCCACCGACCGTCGGATATTGCGTATTGAAGTCGGTCAAATCCGTATGTGCGTTCCCGTAGTAGCCGCCGGTCACGCCACCGCTCCAGTCATCGACGTTGAAGAGCTGCATGCCGGCTTCGATGTTCCAGACACCCCGCCAGTCCTTCTTGCCATCCTGACTGAGCAGAAGGCCCGAGCCGGGCTGGACGAACTGCGTTTCTGCGCCCCGAAGGATCACGTTGTCGTCGTATTCCATTCCGGCACTCATGCGCACGTAGTATGGAAAGAGCTCGGTCGACTCCAACAGCTTCGCGGCCTCCTTGCCCCAATCTCCGTCGCCATCGATTTCGATGACCCGCTCGAAAGCCGTCCGTGCCTTGGTGCGCTCGGAGCTGCCCTGCCACGCGAGCCCCGCGTAGTACGACGCGATTGGCTCGGTCAATTCCGGCGAGAGTCGCGCCGCGGACTCGAGATCGCGCGCGGCGCTGTCGTTGTCTCCGTTTCGCAAGGCGATCAAACCGCGGTAGAGGGCGAGTTGGGCCTCTTCTGTGGTCTGCCCTTCCGCCCGAGCGAGCGCGGCAGAAGCCTCGGCATATCGCTCGAGATGGTAGAGGGCGACGCCTCGATAGAGTTCGACGTCCCCGACCTGTGCCGCGCTGAGATTCGATCCTTTGCGAATCCGGTCGAGGTCGGAGAGCGCTTCGGAATAGAGCTTGGCACGGATGTAGCACTGGCCCGAGAGGAGTCGGGCCCAGTCCTGGAGGCCATCGATCCCAACGAGTCGTCGAGTCGCCTCATCGCAACGACCCTGATCGGCTGCATCGGTGGCAGCCGCAAGCGCGTCGTCGACCTCTGTCGCCGAAACGTTCTCTGCCATTGCCCAGCCAAAGGCCAGGACCGCACCGATAATCGCCCATTGCGTACGCAAGTTTCGCCCTGCTCCGGATACGACGGGTCGACCCTCCATCGTTGTCGCCGTTGTCGCCGTTGTCGCCGATTTGCTGATCATTTCACGCCTGGCTATGCGCGCGGCGCGCGACCGATTCGCCGACCGCCGAAAGACAGACCTGCCAGACCCAACGCCAAAAGCAAGGCCGTCCCCGCCTCGGGCACGACGACCGGAATCGCATTGAACAGCAGCGTCGGCGTGGAACGACCATTCGGCGCGGTCAACATGTCGATTTGGAGCGTCAGCTTGTCGTCGAGGCCAACGATGGTCCACCCGAGGTAGTTGCAATCTCCTCCCGAGCTCGAACATGCCTGATCTACGATGCGGACGATCGGGTCGAAGCTTCCGTCGAACGTGGATTGGCCAATGTCCAACATCGCTGGAGCCACAGGATTGAGGTAAAGGGCAACCTCATCGGACGTGTACTCATCCATGTTTGCGTTGTCGGAGACAAATTGCAGTTGCGACAGCACCAGCGTGAATGGGCCATCGATTTTCGTCGTGTCGATGGCTGTAATGTCGAGGGTCACGAGCATCGAATAGGGCGTGCTGACCTGGGACAGATTGGTTTGACATACGCCCGGCATCGTCGAGGCAAGGATGCAGACGTCGCCTTCAGACGAGCCCGTGAAATCGACCGTGAAGCTGCCTCCATTAGAGGTATCGCCCGCCCCGAAAATGGGCG
>JAQBEG010000615.1:0-14711 GCA_032123985.1 Deltaproteobacteria bacterium | reverse complement strand
TGCGAGCGTGTATTGCGTGAGATCGTTCGTGCCGATGCTGAAGAAATCGCATTCCTCAGCGAGCACGCGCGCCGTCAGCGCGGCCGAGGGGACTTCGATCATGACTCCAATCTTGAGATCCGGATCGAAGGGACTGCCCTCGCTCTCGAGTTCGAGTTTCACTCGATCGATCACGGCCTTCGCCTCGCGCAGCTCCGAAACGCTCCCGATCATCGGCAGGAGGAGTCGTAGATTTCCGAGAGTGCTCGCTCGCAGGATCGCGCGGAGCTGGGCGCGAAAGGCCAGGGGATTTTCAAGCGTAAGCCGGATCGAACGACAGCCAAGCTGAGGATTCTCCTCGTCGTCGAGACCGATATTCGGAATACCCTTGTCTCCGCCAAGATCGAGCGTCCGGATCGTCACGCTGCGTGGATCGAGAAATTCGACGACGCGCTTGTAGAGCTGATCCTGTTCCTCTTCGCTTGGAAAGCCGCGGTGCGCAAGCGCCAGAAGTTCTGTTCGGAATAGACCGACTGCTTCTGCGCCGTGTTTGTCGACAAGGCGCAAATCGGCGAGAAGTCCCGCGTTCGCGGACAAACAAATTCGACGGCCGTCGAGCGTCTCGGCCGGACGCTCGCGCATCGCATCGAGATGTTCGACCGAGACCTCGTATTGGTGTTGTGCCTGCTCGAACTCACGGATGAGCGCTTCGTCGGGCGACAAGTAGATCGTGCCCGTCGCACCATCGACGATCGCCTGTTCACCATCCCGCGCTTCGTCGAGCAGCCCCGCCGCACCGGTCACGGCCGGAATCTCGAGCGTCCGAGCAAAGATCACACCGTGAGAGGTCTGCCCACCATGCTCGGCGACGATCGCCGCAACCTTGTCCATCTCGAGCTGCGCGAAGATCGCGGGTAGAAGCTGGTCCACCACGACGACCGAGCGATGCGGCATGGGTGCGAGATCGTCACGAATACCGAGCAGTCGCTCCAGCACGCGCCGGCCGACGTCCGCAACATCTGTTCCACGCTCACGCAGATATGGGTCTTCGATGCGCTCGAATGTTTTTCGATAGGTATCCAGGACGCTCCGCAGCGCTTCCCGCGCGTCGCCCGTTGTCTGGATCGCCTGCGTCATGTTCAGAAGGAAACCCTTGTCCTCGAGGATCTGAATCTGAGCGTGAAAGACCGCCGCGAACTCCGGACCGAAGCGCGCTTGAACGATGTCGCGCATGTCCTCGATCTGCCGCCGGGCCTCCGTCATCGCGGTCTTGAAATCTGCCTGTTCCTGATCGATATCCGGGCTCGGGCGGTAGGGCATCTGCTCGAGATCGACGGGCTTGTCCATCCGGAAAATCGGTCCGATCGCGACACCCCGCGCGGTCGCCAAACCGCGCAGCGTGACGTTCTTCTCCGATCGGGGCACCTTGGCACGCCGGCCGGCGCTGCCCAGGAACGCGTCGGATTCCGCAATCCGGGCAACGACCGAACCACGATCCTCGGCACTCGTCGACATCAGCGCCAGCAACTGAGCGTTTACAACGACGGGCGCGAGCAGAGAAGCACAGGTCTGGAGCAGCTCGATATCCGACACATCGAATTGCCGCGGTTCGACGGTCTGGATGACAATCACGCCAATCACGACACCCTGGACGATCAGCGGCGCCGCAAGCAACGACTCGTAGCGCTCCTCGCCGGTCTCCGGGAAATAACGGTAATGGGGATCGGCTTTGGCGTGCTTGATTGCGATTGGTTCGCCGCGGCTCGCAGCGAGACCCACGAGGCCCTCACCGATCGGCAATTCAACGTGACCAACCGCGTCGGCATCGAGCCCCATCGTCGAGGCCAGCCGAAGTTTCTGATTTTCGGGGTCGGCGGAGTAGATCGAACAGACGTCGGCGTCGAGTCGCTTCGACACGAGATCAGTCACATTCGCGAGGGTCTCCTCCAGATCGTGTGAGCGGGACACGATCTCGGCGACGTCAGCGAGCAGCGAGACTCGGTCTAGAATGGGCAACCTCCAGACCGGCGAAAAGAACCGGGCGAATGGGCACCCCAGGGTAGCAACTGGATGCGCCCGGGGCGGGCCCGGGCGCATCCTGGTGCTCAAGTCACCGGTGGCGAGCCCGCGCGGGCGCCACCAGGCTTCGATATCTAGTGCGTGAGCGGAAAAGCCATCGGCCGATGTATCGGCGGAAAGACCTGATCCTTCTCCTCGAAAGACATTCCGAGCGCGAGAAGGATCTTGCGCTTCGTATCCATGCGGCAGTTCATGCCCTTCTCGACGCTGTGAATCGTGCGCAGCGCGACTTTCGCTTTGCGAGCCAACTGCGCCTGAGTCATCAACTTGTTCTCACGAAGCTCGCGTACGCGATTCGGTACGCGCGCCTCCCCTTCTTCATCCATCAGTTCCATCACAATCCGGTCCCCCAATTGATCCGATGCTCCGGGAATCGCTCCCGAAGTACGTCGTTAGAATCGAATGGAGATTCGACTCGCCAACGCGAATTCTTGAGCCGATTCATCTGGTTGGCGGATATTTAGGGGGTGGCCGCGCGTATCGCGTGCACTTGCAGAGGAGTCGCACGGAACCGGCGACATGCGAGCATCGCGCGCACTTGAAAGACCCCTCATTATCATGAAATGAGGGTTCGTAGACCGGCAACTTGAGGGGAAATTCAGGCGTGGCACGAGAAGTCTGAATTCGACGCTCTGCTAGTCTCGACGCCTTTGCGATGGGGGGAAATTAGGTGCGGCGAAGCTGGCTTCGCCTGTTCTTTACGGGCGTGATCTTGGCGGCCGTCGCCGCTGGCTATCTCGTGTCCTCTGGTCTGGGCGAGCGCTTATTACACCAGGAAATCGAGACCCAGCTGGGCCGACTCCTTTCGGGCCCCGTGGAGATCGCGGAGGTCGAGCTGCGCTTTGCCGACGGGCTTCTTCTCGAGGCTCGCGGTCTGGAGGCCTATCCGAGCCAGGATCTGGAGGGCGGACCGGCGCTTCGGGCAAGTCGCGTACTCGCCTGGATCGACCTTCTTGCGCTCCTCGTCGGACGTCTGGAACTCAGCACGCTCGTCCTCGAGGGCCCGCACCTGCGGATCGAACAAGAAGCCGATGGCTCGTTCCCTGATTTGCCTCTACCGCGCATCTCCCCTGACTCCAAAAAGAAGAGAGTCATCTCGATCGGCGAGCAGATTGCACAGCAACTCGAATGGCTCGACCCCTCGGCCACCGCCTTCGCCAAACGCTTTCGCGCAGCCGACCGAATCGAAATCCTCGACGGTAGTGTGAACTGGGTCGACCGGCGGAATCTTGCCGACGACGGGACACCGCGGGAGCTTCGCCTCGAACTCGTCTCCGGCGTCGCGCGACGCGATTGGCTCTCCGATGGCATCGCTGTCGATGGGCGGGCCGTCTTCGTCGATGGACGGCATGCGCCCTTCCCCGTCGAGGTCGGAGTCCATCGGGATCAGGGTCCGTATTTCGAATGGACGGCCTCGCTCTCACAATTTCCACTCGATTTCGCCGAGCCAGTCAACGGACTCTCGGGCACGCTCGATGCCCAGGTGCGTTTCGCGACCTCGCTCACAGGACAGCAAACGCTTCACTTCGACGGCGTGGTTGAGAACGCAACCATTTCGCTTCGCGGATCCACATCAGTCATCGAGCAAGGGAATATCGAACTCCACACCGAGATCGATATCGACGACAAGCGGTTGCGCGTTTCTGAAGGTCGCCTGAGCGGCCCGCGCCTCGCTCTCGATTTCAAAGGCGCCATTGACCGCCCCATCCGTCCCGCCTCTCGCGCCCGAATCGAATCGCGGATGGTCGGCGTCGGTATCGACGACATCCGAAACCTCGCGAGCCGACTCGAACCAGAAACAGACATGGCATTGACCCTCTCGCTTCTCACGGACCGCGTCGAATCCGGAAACATTCGCCACATCGAAGCCGCTGGCACGGCACGGCTCCAGCAATGGCAGGACCTTGCCGCTGGGCGCACGCGTGAGCTACCCGATGGATTTCTACTCGGAGGCGCTTTTGATGAAGTGCTCCTTGGGAGCAGCTCCAACGAGCCCCTCGAAGACCTGAGTGGCGAATTCGAATGGGTCGAAGACCAGGTCTCGCTCCGAAACATGAACGCGGTCTACAACGGCGCCCGCCTGCCGGAGATGAATGCGCTGATCGATGGCGTTTCTCACCTGATTCGCGCCGCCGAATCGGAGCGCGTCATGGCAGGGCGTGCGGGCCCCGTCCCCGGTCTGAAGCCCCTGATCGAACTCTTCAAGCCGCGCGACCCGAATTCCCTTCCGCCGGTGAAGGCCATTGGTCTGGCCATTGATTACATCGATCATCCTGTCTTCCGTTGGCCACTCCGCGACGTTCGTGTCCTCATCGAACCACTCCGCGGCGGGATGGAGCTGAGTATTCGCGAAGGGAATTGGGCCGGTGCCGCGATTTCTGGGGATCTCGTTTGGCTCGACGACCCAAACGCGCCGACCATCGATGCTCAGCTTACCCTGGGCCCACCGGCCGGCCGGTCGCCCGAGGAAGCCAGACACGATGTCGGAGGCGAGGGCACGCCCGATTCGTCCACCAGTGGCAACACACGGCCAATCGACCGCTGGGCTGTGGGGCGATTCGAATTCGAGTTCCGACCTAGGCCGAGCCTGCCATTTCAACGCGCAATCGGATTTTTCAGGTTCGACGGGTCCCACCTCCTCGGAAACGAGATCGACATCAAACTCCAGCCCAACGGTAAGGCCGCGCTCCGTGCAGATATCGATCTTCGTGATCCCGAGTCGATCGGCCTCGACTTCTCCTTCGCGATCACCGAAGCCGCGTTCTCGGACGTGAGCGAATTCGTGGTGCTGCCCCGCGACCTCGTCACCGGAGATGTCGGCGCGACCGGCTCTCTCAGCGGCCGCGTCCGTCCCGATACCTCCTTCGTAGCCGAACTCGACGGTCGGGTCCGAGTCGAGGCACAGAACGGTCGCATCGCGACGACTCTGCCCCTGTTGCTTCGCCTCGGTAAAGCGAGCGAGGGATATAATCCTTTCGCGAACGCAGACGAACTCCAGTATGAGTCGATGACGACCACGATCGAACTCGACCATGGAAAGCTTGCGACCGAGGATTTCGAGATCGAAGGTCCATTACGGGTCTTCGCAAACGCCCAGCTCGATACCAATAGTCGTCCGGGTGCGATTCGTGCAGTGGTCGGAATATTTCTCTTTCGCACGAGCGGGGAGTTCCTCGGAAACCTCCCTCTCGTGCGCAGCTTTCTTCCGGGATCGGAGCGCGGGCTGATCGGTGCCTACTTTGAAGTCGAAGGCCCCGTCAATGAGCCGAGCGTGGAAGCCCTTCCACTCCAAACCCTGATGTCGAGCGTACCGGGCGCAATCAAGGCTCCGTTCAAGGTCTTGCGCCTGCTCTTCGGTCGTCGGGATAAAGACTCGTGAGTCCTAAACGCGCCCGAGACAAGATGGGGACCCTCGTCGAAGTCTCGAGAAAAGTTTCGCGCGCACGGCGCGCCGGTGAGGTCATCGTCTTCACGAACGGTTGCTTCGACCTTCTCCATGTCGGTCATATCAGAAGCCTCGAACAAGCCCGTCTGCTCGGAGACCGACTCATCGTTGCGATCAACCTCGATGCAAGTGTGCGGCGCGTCAAGGGACCCGACCGACCCATCCTGCCCGCACGAGCTCGCATGGAGCTCGTCGCAGCGCTCGGCTGCGTTGATTGGGTGGTTGGTTTTGGGGCCGACACGCCGATCCAATTGATTCGATCTTTGCAACCAGACGTTCTCGTAAAGGGGGGAGACTGGGCGCTCGACGAAATCGTCGGCGGCAAAGAGGTCGCCAGCTGGGGCGGACGTATCGTTCGTTCGAGAATCGTACCCGGCGTGCGAACCTCGAGCTTGATCGAAAAGATCCAGAAGCGTTCGCCACACCTAAAACGTTAGGCCGTGCTCAGACGAATCGATCTATGCCCTGCTCGATGTCTTCGACCACATCGGCAGCTCGACGATATTCGGGATCGAGCAAAGGCTCGATGCGATCGGTCACGAGGGCCGCCACCCCTTGGAACTGCCGCGCATAATCCCGCTCAGCGGTCGCCGAGAAGGGCGCGTAGGATTCGTTAATGTGAAATGAAGAGAGATCTTCGTAGAAAATCGGATCACCCATGCGATAAACGATCCGGCCACGCCCCGCGAACGGTGAAGCGCCCGGATAGACCCTATCGGAGCCGTTACATCCCACCGGCACGATTGGCATCTTGAGATGCAAGGCAATCTGCGCGATTCCGATATGACCGGGCAACAGTCGCTTCGATCGAGTGCCCTGCGGAAACACCAGTAGGTCGAGTCCGATATCAATGGCCTTGCGATTCAGCTCGACGAAGCGTGCCATCATCGCGTGAAAAAGTGCGCAGATATAGTCCGCATAGTCCGCATCGGATGGTTCGTACGCAACGCCGAAAGGATTCCGCGCCGTGCGCAGCAACATCTCCGGAATCTCGGGCGGATCCGGGAGTTTGCCGATATCGCCAACCGCGCGGGCGTCCACGGCTGCCCGCAGCATCGCGTATTCCTGATCTGTGGGCGTTCGTTTCATGACGGAGAGGAAGTCGCGCGTAATCAAATATCCGCGTGAAACCGTCGGCAGCTGAACCATGCTCTGCATGAAGCGGGCAAGTAAGCGACCCTCGTAGTACTTGCCCTTGACCCAGGTCGCCGTGAAGCGATCGAGGCGCTGCCACAGCGCATATTGGAACGGCCAATAGTTGTATCGGTCCGTATGGTTCATGGCAAAGATGACCGGTTGATCCGGTATCCGATCCTGGTCCTCGAAGGTCAGCTCGATTCCCGGAAGCCAGCCATAATTCACCCCGAGAAAGCGACCGAGGAAGCGTTGTGAGAATGGCCGACGGTAGAGCTTCAAACGGTCGAGACGCGCGATATCGAGCATTGGATCAGCCCACCTCCAACTGGGCCAGTTCATCTGGCGTATTGACGTTCGTGAGCGATGCAGAACCGAGATCCGCCAGGCCCAGATCTTCGAGGGAAACGCGGTCACTGTCGACCTCGGCGAGCAATTCGCGAAGCGAGAGTCGACCCGATTCGAGGTGAGCGAGTGCGATCGGCAGGCAGACGTCGCGCCGGTAGATTGCACATAGCGGGTGATCACCCTCGCCATCCGTTGGCAGGATGACGTCGCTTTCGGGCCACGCGGTGAGCGCAAGCAGCAGATCCGCGGAGAGCAGGGGGAGATCGGTTGCAATGATCAAGACTCGCGGAGACGTCGCGGCAAGCAGGGCGCCCGTCAAACCGCGAAGCGCACAGGCGGGACCCGTCGGATCCGGAATACGTCGTCCAGGCGCAACCTCTTCCGGATCACCGCCAACCAGCAGCGTCTCCGCGAAGAGGCCAGCGAGCAATCGTGCCGCGCGCGTTGACCACGTCTCTCCGCCCGATTCCAGATGGGCTTTATCCCTACCCATGCGCGTCGAATCGCCACCCAGGAGGAGCGCACCCGTGATGTTGCCGAGAAGGCTGGTTTGCATCGCCTCAGAAGCCTCGCTCGGACTGATCGAAATAGCTCGAATCCAGAATCTGGACTTCGACCTCGCTACCCGATTCGAGCGAATCCGATTCCGCGGCAAAGATCGCCAATCCGTTACCACGAATCATCGACGTCAGAACACCAGAACTCTGATTTCCAATCGGGGTCGCCCAGATTTCGCCAGCGCGCGATTCGAGGGAAACCCGCACGAAATGGAGCCGGCCCTTCTGCTTGACGAGGCTCTCGGAAATGCGAGCCCTAATGACCGGCCGATAGAGCGCGCGATGTCCCATCATCTTCCGGAGGGCTGGTCTCACGAACTCCTCGAAGGTCACCGCCGCGGAGACGGGGTTGCCGGGCAACCCAAACACGAGCGCGCCCGTCGATTCGATCGTTCCGAACGCCAGGGGGAAACCCGGCTTCATCAGTACGCCCCAGAATTGTAGTTTGCAACCAATCTTCTCGAGGACCGAACGCACATGATCGTGGTCGCCCACCGAAACGCCGGCGGAGCTGACGATGACATCCGCCCGCAGCCCAGCACGAAATTTCTTCTCGACCTCCTCGGGTCGATCCGCAGCGATACCAAGATAACTCGGCCGCGCGCCGATCTCGCGACATGCGGCAGCGAGGGTATAGGAATTGGATGAAAAGATCTGACCGGAATCTGCGGGCTGATCCGGCTCGACCAACTCATCGCCGCTGGAGAGAATCGCCACCGTAGGTCTTTGGGGAACAGACACGATCGTGCGCCCGATCGACGCGAGCACACCAAGATGTGCCGCACCCAACACGGCCCCAGCCTCGATCAATCGATCACCGACCTCGAAGTCTTCGCCGCCATTCCGCACGTGTTCCCAATGCACAGGCGAAACCAGGATCTCGACGCGCCCCTCACTGCCGCGGGTGTCTTCCTGCCTGACCACAGCATCGGCGCCGGGCGGTAGCGGCGCCCCGGTAAAGATCCGGGCGGCTTCGCCCGATTCGAGCGCGCGACCCGCGTGGCCGCCAGCTGGTATTTCGTAGACGACCGGCAATGACGTCGGGTGATCCGCCGACGCACCTACGAGATCCGCTCGCCGAACCGCGTATCCGTCCATCGCCGAACAATCTGCAGGAGGATGGCGACGAGTCGAATCGATGGGCTCGGCAAGTACCCGGCCCGCGGCTTCCGCCGCAGAAATTGTTTCCGCGGCCAGCCGGAAAGTGGCGCTGAGGATCAGGCCCTGGGCCTCGTCAACTGTGAGTCCTTCGCGCATCGCGCCCTACAGTACCCCTGAAAGCTCGAGTGGGGACCACAGATCGCGCAGATCCGACCGCCCCTGGGGTCATGCGATCGATCCAGATCGCTTGCATCGGGAGTGTGCGTGGCTAGAGTGCACAAAAATCAGGCAACTCGGTCGGATGATTCGGACACGACGGCGCGCGCTGGCGCGGGTTGACTCATAAGCCAATGAAACACGATCTACAGGGCATCTTCGACGCGCTTCTCGAAGGCGTGGTCATTCTGGACGATACCGGCCGCATCGAGTTCTTGAACTCCGAGGCCGCGCGGCTTCTCGATGTATCCGGTGAAATGGTGCCCGGAGAGCGCCTGGAGACCGCGATCGGTGCCGATCACCCGGTCAGCGAGATCGTCGAGCGCGTCCGAAGCAAGGGACGCGCCTCGATCCATGACGAAATCGAGTTCCCCCGCAGATTCGCTCCGCCCATCCCGGTCGATGTCGCTGTCTCGATTCTCGGCGAAGACCGGCGGGTTGTCTCAGGCTTTGCCATTGCGCTGCGAGACCGAAGTACCGCGCGTTCGCTGCGCGAGGAGATCAGCGAGCGCGAACGTCAAGAATCGTATGGCCACATCGCGGCGGGCATCGCACACGAAGTCAAGAACCCTCTCGGCGGCATCCGCGGCGCAGCTGAACTGATTGGGATGAAAACTTCGGACGAGCGCGCCCTCAAGGTTTCCCGATTGATCATCGACGAGGTCGACCGGATCTCGAATCTGGTCGACGAGCTGATGGTCTTCGCACGCGGCGATCGACTCGAAATCGAGAGTGTGAACATCCATCGCCCGCTCGACTCGCTGCTCGATCTGCTCGAGCTGGATCGCGGGTACGACAACATCGAGATCAAGCGTCTCTACGACCCCTCGCTCCCAGAGATTCAGGCTGACCCAGCACGCCTTCAGCAGATATTCCTGAATCTCGCACGCAATGCGATGCAAGCGATGGAGGAGAAGGGCGGAACACTCGTCCTTTCGACGCGCATGACGCTCGAACATCGGATCGTGAATCAGGAGGGCCAACCTCAGCCGACGATCGAGATCAGCTTCGAGGACAACGGACCCGGCATCCCAGCCGCTCATCACCACAGGTTGTCGACGCCCTTTTTCACGACGAAACAGAAGGGGACCGGTTTGGGTCTCTCGGTCGCGCGACATTGGATCCGCCGCCACGATGGGCGACTTCGGATCGATTCTGTCGAGGGCAAGGGCACGCGTGTCGATGTCGACCTCCCCGTGCGACCGCTCTCGCATGTCGATGAGCCACAGCCGGCCAGGGAACTAGAACGATGAACCATTCCGATGCCCACATGCAAATCCTCATCGCCGACGACGAGCCCTCGATCCGGTTCGTCCTGGCTGAGGTCCTCGAAGAACTCGGGCATAGCGTCGTCTCCGTCGAGGACGGAGATGCAGCATTAGGCGAACTCACACGCGGCACCTTCGATCTCGCGTTTCTGGACATCCGCATGCCTGGCAAGACGGGCATCGAAGTGCTCCAACAATGCCGTGCGAGTGGAAGTGATGTGGCGGTCGTCATCATCACGGCCCAGAATCTGCTCGAGAACGCAGTCGAATCGATGAAGGCCGGCGCGCTCGATTACCTCGTCAAACCCTTCGCACTTGCCGAGGTCAAGGCCCTGGCCGAAAAGGCGCTCTCGACGCGCGCGCTCCAAGCGGAGGTGCGTTCGCTTCGGCGCGCCGTTGGCCGCTCGGTCGCGCCGGGTGGCGATCGCCTCGTCGGATCGAGCAACGCTTTGCTCGAAATCTACAAGACCGTCGGTAAAGTGGCGCCGCGCAATGTCCCGGTTCTCATCACGGGCGAGAGCGGCACGGGCAAGGAACTGGTCGCCCATGCGATCCACGCAGCCAGCCCGCGAGCGGAGGGCCCGTTCATTGCAGTGAATGCCGCGGCGATCCCTCGCGAATTGCTCGAGAGCGAACTCTTCGGGCACGAACGCGGCGCCTTTACCGGGGCCACGTCGAATAGAGCCGGGCGCTTCCGAGAGGCGTCGGGCGGAACGCTCTTCCTCGATGAAATCGGCGACATGGCCGTGGATCTGCAAGCCAAGCTCCTTCGCGTCCTGCAGTCGGGCGAGGTCACCTCGGTTGGAGGTCGGCACGTCGAGGTGGTCGACGTCCGCATCGTCGCCGCCACTCATCGCGATCTCGACGCAGGCGTTCGCGACGGGACGTTTCGTGAAGACTTGCTCTATCGCTTGCGCGTCGTTCCGATTTCACTCCCTCCTTTGCGAGAGCGCATCGAAGACGTGCGATCGCTCGCCACCCATTTCGTCGACCGCTATGCGCCGGAATTCGCCGAGGGCCCAGTCAGTCTGCCCGACCGGACGATCGACCGACTCGAGAACCACGACTGGCCAGGCAACGTCCGAGAACTCGAAAATGCCATCAAGCGCGCACTCGTGTTGTCGACGAATAATGTTCTGGCTCCACAAGAGTTCGACTTTCTCACGCCCCGCACGGAGCCGACCCCAGCGGAAGTCAGTCTCGAAGAGCTCGTCATTCGCGCGGTCGATCGACTCTTCGACGGTCGCGGCGAGGCGACCGACGTCTACCAGAAAATTCAACAACGCGTCGAACGACCGCTGCTCGAGATCGTGCTCGAGCGAACCAATGGCAATCAGATCCGGGCGGCCGCAATTCTAGGCATCAATCGCAATACCCTTCGCAAGAAGATTGCCGAGCTTGCCATCGAGCTTCCCAATCGAAGCTGATGGAGGCCACCATGAATGCTCGCGGTCGAGAATTTCTTGGACTTCACGTTCTGGTCGATGACGACTCCCGTTGGCGATCCAACCCTGTCGAGCAGGCACGGAATGCCTGCACCGCCGGAGCGCCGGTCGTCCAGCTGCGCACCAAACACGCGACGGATCGCCAATCTCTAGAGTGGGCAATTGAGATCCGAGCACTGACGCGAGCGGCCGGCGCGCGATTCGTCGTGAATGACCGTTATGACATCGCTCTATTGGCCGAGGCCGACGCGGTGCATCTCGGACAAACCGACCTGCCCCCGTCGGCGATTCCGGAGCGCGCGCGAATGAAGCTGGCAATCGGCCGATCGACGCATACGCAAGCGCAGCTCGAAGCCGCGCGTGCAGAGGATATTGATTATGTCGCCTTCGGACCCGTATTCGGAACGACATCGAAGGAATCCGAATTCGATGCACGTGGCCTCGACGCTCTCGCCGTCGCGACTCGCCTTGCCGCACCGCGTCCGCTCATCGCGATCGGCGGAATCCAGACCTCTCATCTTGACGATCTTCGTCGGATCGGCGTCGGCGGATTCGCCGTAATCTCGGGCATTGCCGCCGCGCAGGACCCGATCGTGGCCACCCGCGAATTGATGGCCGGATTCGAGGAGCGTGTGGCATGAGCGAGATCGGTCTCCGTGCCATGTCGGGCCTGGGCTTCATCGCGTTGCTCGCTGTCGCGTGGCTGGCTTCCAACAATCGAGCCGCCATCGATCGACGGGCGATCGGCATCGGAATCGCGATTCAGATCGGGCTCGCCGTCGTGCTCCTCGCCACACCCGTCGGCACGATCTTCTTCTCGCTCGTCGAATTTCCGGTCGCGATCCTGATCGACACGACCCAGGCGGGTGTCCGATTCGTCTTCGGCCCTCTTGCCGAACTCGGCCACAGCTTCGCGCTCGATGTACTTCCGATCATCATCTTCATGGGAAGCTTGTTCAGCATCTTCTACCACCTCGGCTGGATCCAACCGCTCGTAAAAGGCCTGGCGAGATTGCTCGCGCGCACGATGCGACTCTCGGGGGCGGAGGCGCTCGCGGCGATCGCGAATATTTTCGTAAGCATGATCGAGTCGGCCGTCGTCATTCGTCCCTATATCGGCAACATGACGCGCTCTGAACTCTTTACCTTCATGACACTCGGCATGTCGACGATCGCGGGCTCCGTGCTACTCGCCTACGTCTCGATTCTCGGTGGAGGCCCTTTCGCCGGCCATCTGGTCGTCGCCAGCCTGATCTCGGCCCCGGCTGGCATCGTCATCGCCAAGGTCATGATTCCCGAGACCGAGGTGCCGGAGACGCTCGGGACCGCGCCGGAACTCGAAGAGACCACGACCCGCAATCTGATCGACGCTGCGGCCGAAGGCGGGATGGTCGGGATGCGTCTCGCCCTCAACATCGGTGCTCTTCTGATCGCCTTCGTCGCCCTGATCGCGCTGGCCAATACGATCGTCGGAGGAATCGGAGGACTCTTTGGAGCGCCGGATCTGACTCTCCAAGCCATCCTCGGCCTTTTGCTCGCACCGTTGGCGTGGCTAATGGGCATTCCCTGGGCCGACGCGCGCGAAGTCGGGTCGCTGATCGGACTCAAGACGATCATCAACGAATTCGTCGCCTATCAGGCACTGGCGGATGCGATCCGCGAAGGATTGATCGCAGAACGTAGCGCGATCATCGCGTCTTACGCGCTTTGCGGCTTCGCCAACTTCGGATCACTCGCAATCCTACTTGGCGGAATCCAGGGCATCGCGCCGGAACGTCGACCCGAAGCCGCCGAGCTTGGGCTACGTTCGATCCTTGGCGGAACACTTGCCACTTGTATGACGGGTTGTCTGGCTGGCATGATCATTTGACAGCGGAGGTCTCGAGCAAGTGAATAGAATCGAAGACGAAGTCGTGGTCCCTTCGAATGCGTCGGACAGCGTGATTGGTGCGACCTCTCTGCAGGCGACCGATTGAGCTGGCGGAGAGCCGCAGCACGCTATGGCGCGATCGCAGCGGTACTCGTTGCGCTCCTATGGCTCGCGCTCGCGCTCCAACTCGAGGGATTCATCAACCAGATCGACCCCGTTCCGCTTCCGGCGATCTCGCTTCGCGCACGCGCGCTCCACGACACGAGTTTCGTCGCGGATCTCCACTCCGACTCGCTTCTATTTGGTCGAAACCTGCTCGAACGCAGCAGCCTCGGTCACGTTGATCTCCCGCGCCTGCA
This sequence comes from Deltaproteobacteria bacterium, assembly GCA_032123985.1. Classification (GTDB taxonomy): domain Bacteria; phylum Myxococcota_A; class UBA9160; order UBA9160; family UBA4427; genus UBA4427. The sequence goes on along the minus strand of JAQBEG010000615.1, from coordinate 910 downwards.
GGAAGGCGGCGTCGGCCTCCAGGTCTTTTCGCTACCCACCATTGTTCCGTTCGGCCTCAATATCGAGAGAAACGAGCGTCCGGGTCTCGACGCGATCACCATCGCTGGAATCGCCCAGCTTTCACCGACCGCGTGGCTGGGCCCCATTGGCCGTGCACTCTATCGCGCTGGCCGATTACACGACTACGCGAAGGCCTCCGATGGCTCTCTCCTAATGATCAAAAGCCGCGCAGACCTCGAACACCTGGTTGCCGCGCGTTCGGCGGGTGGAGAGATCACCGGTGCCATGCTCGCGATCGAAGGAGCCCATGCTATGGAAGCGGACCCGGAGAACCTCCAGGTTCTCTTCGATGCTGGTTACCGAATGATCGGCCTCACACACTTTTTCGACAACGAGTACGCCGGCTCGGCCCACGGTGTGGATCGGGGCGCGCTCACGCAACTCGGCCGCGAAACGATTTCCGAGATGGAGAAGCTCGGCATCATCGTCGATCTGGCCCATCTCGCTCCGACCGCCATCGACGAAGTTCTCGACATCGTCACGCAACCCGTGGTCGTCTCGCACACAGGCGTACGGGGCACATGCGACAATCAACGCAACCTTTCCGATGAACACATCCGTCGGATCGCCGCCGGCGGTGGGATCATCGGTATCGGCTATTGGGATGCAGCGGTCTGCGGTCGCACACCGGCCAACGTCGCCAAATCACTCGCCTACGTCATACGACTCGTCGGAGCCAACCACGCCGCACTTGGTTCTGACTACGATGGAGGAACCACGGTCGGATTCGACACGAGCGCACTTCCGGCTCTCACCCAGGCACTCATCGACGAGGGTTTGAGCGACAGCGAGATTCGAAAAATCCTTGGCGAGAACGTGCTGCGCGTCTTTTCACGGACACTGCCACCG
>JAQBEG010000614.1:0-2665 GCA_032123985.1 Deltaproteobacteria bacterium | reverse complement strand
ACTCGATGCAACGCTGATCCTTCGCTCACTCGATACCATGCTCGACCAGATCGGAATCGCAATTCGACTTCTCTCGCTCTTTACGTTGGGAACTGGAATCGCGATTCTCATCGCCGCTTCGTTGGCGGGACGCAGTGAACGCGCGCGGGAAGCGCTGCTCCTGCGCGTTCTCGGTGCTTCGCGATCGGTGCTTCGAAAAATCGCTGCGACGGAAGCAATCGTACTCGCCGGCCTGGCCTCTGCGGTCGGCGGACTCCTTTCTGTGATCGCGGCGTTCTGTATCGTCATCTTCTTTTTCGAACTGCCTTTCGATCCGCCGCTACTCGATCTGCTCGGCCTCACGCTCGGTACCTTCTGCGTGACGGCGCTATTCGCGGGAGTGGGTGGTGCCGGAGCGGCGAGTGGGGCGGCCGAATCTCCCCAGGCTGCGCTTCGGCGCGAACATGTTTGACTACGGGCGCGGCGGCGGACGAGGTGTAACGCATCGCTCGGTCTTGATAGACTTCTGGGCGCATGTTGGAATTGTCGACGCGGAGACCACGCATTGGCGAATGGGCTGACAGATTTCCTGGCCGAGGCGAAGCGTCGCCGGGTCTTCAGAACCGCGGGCGTCTATCTCGTCGCGGTCTGGGGCCTTTCGCAGGGCGCGGTAGAACTGGCGCCGCTCTTCGATGCGCCCAATTGGCTAGTTCGTTCGCTGGCGATCTCATTGCTCGCGCTTCTGCCGGTCTTGGTCCTTCTCGCATGGATGTTCGACATCGGACGCAGTGGTATCGCGCGCGACCCCCACGATGTTGCGGCGCGACGGGATATCGACCTCGATATCGCGAACATGTCGACGATGATTGGAGGCGATCTCGGGCCGGGGGCGGTGATCGTTCGTTGGAACCGCAGCGGCGGGGAGAATGCTGGGAGTTTTCTCGAGGAATTCTTCCTGGGGCGGGCAGATCCGTGCCGAGTTCGCTTCTATGATTCGCTCGTCTCTCGGAAGCACGCACGAATTTTCTTTGAAGACGATGCGTGGTGGATCGAAGATCTCGGAAGCCGAAACGGTACGCTCGTTGACGAGAAGCAGGTGGCTCGTTCCATTCTTCCGAAGCGATGCGAAATTCGGGTGAATGAGGCAGGACCTGCGCTGTGACTCGAACGCGTACCACCTGGACCGCAGATGCGGTCGGCAATGTCTGCTATTTCACCAGGCGAGATCGTTGCGCAAGTTCGAAATGCTTCATCCGACTTTCAGCAGAAGCAAGATTCGGAAGTGACGAAAGAATGAGGAGAACGAATTGGGTCGTATCCTGATCACGGGAACCGGACTATTTACCCCGCCCGACTCGGTGACGAACGCCGAACTCGTTGCATCGCTCGGCGCGGCCAACGAGAAATGGAACGCCGAACATCACGCGGAGATCCAACGAGGTGAGTTGGAAGAGCGTGACATGCCTTCCGAGAAGTTCATTCTTCGTGCATCGGGGATCGGACATCGATTCGTGATGGACAAGCAGGGTGTGCTCGATCCGGACCGACTGCGCCCGCGGCTGCCGATACGCGGCGAGGACGAGTTGTCGATCCAGGCAGAGATCTGCATGGTCGCGGCGCAGGAGGCGCTGGCCCAGGCCGGACGTACAGGCGCTGATGTCGATGCTGTGATCGTCGGCTGCTCGAATCTTCAGAGGGCCTATCCCGCGATTGCAATCGAGGTTCAGAACGCGCTTGGCGCCGGCGGTTTCGCCTATGACATGAACGTGGCCTGTTCGTCGGCGACCTTCGCTATCCAGAACGCGGTCGATGCGCTTCGTTCGGGTAGTGCTCATCGGGTACTCGTCTTGAATCCCGAGATTACGTCGGGACACAACAACTTCGAACTGCGGGAGTTCCATTTCATTTTCGGAGACGCATGCACCGCTGTCCTTCTCGAAACAGAAGAAAGTGCGGGCACGAGCGAATCCTGGGAAGTGCTCGGCACGCGGCTCGCTACGCAGTTCTCAAATAATATTCGAAACGACGCGGGGTATCTGAACCGAAGCGAAGACGGGGAGCGTGATCCCTTCGAGCTCCTCTTTAGGCAGAACGGTCGACAGGTGTTCAAGGAGGTTTGCCCGATCGTGGCCGAACACATCCGCGGACATCTCGAGGATTGCGGCGTCGCCGTCGAGGATCTGAAGCGACTCTGGCTACACCAGGCCAATCTGGGAATGAACAACCTGATTGCGAAGCGACTTCTCGGTCGAGATGCCGAACCCCATGAAGCCCCTGTGATTCTCGATGAATACGCCAACACGAGTTCCGCTGGATCGATCATCGCTTTTCACAAACATCGGGATGGACTCGAACTCGGAGATCTTGCCGTGCTCTGCTCGTTTGGCGCCGGTTACTCTGTCGGAAGTGTGATTCTGCGAAAGCGGGCCGATTGAACGGCCACCGCGACGCGCAGCCCGAGCGGTCTCGCGCTCACCTGATTCGCCGCCTCGTGCTCGCGCTGGTCTCGTCTAGCATTGCTGGGCTTGGGGGCACTTCCCCGGCCGTCGCGTCGGATGCTTTGAAGCCACAACTGCATTTCGTTGGGTTGTCGGGCAACTCTCGCTCGTTGAGCCTGTCGAGTCTTCGGAGCGTTTGCGACGAGGAGGAAATCGAAGTCGCGGATCCCTACCACGAACGCCGTGTG
>JAQBEG010000613.1:0-3615 GCA_032123985.1 Deltaproteobacteria bacterium | reverse complement strand
CGACTCGAGGCGAGTCGCAGGCCTTCAGCCTCGAAATCATGCGCCGCTGTATGACCCGCGAAGTCGACGCCGCGACGCTGTTCTATGGAACCGCGATTCGTACCAATCACGCACTGCGACTTGTCGCGGCCTTCGAGCGTCTGGCGGAAGTCGGAGAGTCCTGCGATGACCGGGGCATGATCGCGGAGGCCCTGCGTGACGGCGCCCAGGGCCGAGTCGTCAGGTTGATGAAGGAAGTCGCGCCGACTTCCTAGAGAATGCCTGCACAAAATCGATGACGAAGAATTTTAGGACCGGCGAGCATCCAGATGATGTTAGTGCTCGGTCGGTGTCTTCTCGTCTGTTCTGCGCCGCGCAAGCCAGATGAGACTCCCGAGGGCTGTCATCTGTGCGAATGCCAGGGACGGTTCCGGACACTGGATCACGGTCGCCGGGAGGCTAGCGCTGGTTCCGGCGTTGTTGGTGGGCGTCGCCGGGTCGCCGCAGTCGAAATCGGTTCGATTGTCGTCGGTTTCTGCGACGCGCTCGAGGCTGTGGCCGACGGGCAGGAGCGGGGTGGGGTCGCCGCTCAGCAGCTTCGTCGGACCCGAATAGCTCCCGTAGGCGAGGCAGTCGACGTAGCTGTCGAGGTTGGTCCGAGACCAGTTCAGGGGATCTTGCGGAATGGGGCCACCGCCGCCTCCGAAGCAGACCATTCCGCCTGCTTTAGGCAGATCCGGTTGGGCGGCGATGAAGTCGGGTGTGAGTTCAGACGCGGTCTGGAAACTGTCGGTCCCGACGATAAAGGTGACGCCTGTACCCGAGTTCGCCACGTTGCTCGGGAAGACGATCATATCCTTCAGGTATGTGCCATCGGCATCAAAGACCGCGATCACGGAGTCCGCAATGATATTCTGAAAGCTGGTCTGCATCTCGATTTCCACGAACTGGACCGTGTCATCGCCGTCGTAGCTGGCGATGATCTCGGAGATGTGGGCGAGGTGGAATGCCGCGAGTGCCGGACGGGGGAGGGCCAGGAGAAGCGTAAGCCCGGCGAGAGCGAATACGGTTGCGTTGAATTTTCTCATTCGAAGCCCCGACGATCCGGTTTCCCGCACTCTACACTGGATAGAAGGGTGCGCCCACGCGGATTTATAGCCTTTGACCTTTGGTAGGGTTTTGGAATTGAACCTGGTTGCTTCAGGAGCCGTCGTCGGCCTGTGCCACGCGGCTGAGTGAGCGATCCGTTACGCAGCCGGAGCTAATCCATGAATTGGGATGCGATTGCGGCGGTGGCCGAACTTCTCGGTGCGATCGGGGTCATCGCGTCGCTCTTCTATGTCGCCTCCCAGATCCGACGAAATTCGACGGCCTTGGAGTCCGCCACGAACCAGGCCGTCTCCGATTCTACTCAACAGCGTTTGCTCGTCGCGGCGGAGAGTGCGCCCCTCGCGGCGGCCTTGGCCAAGTCGTATGACGATCCGGACGACCTCTCCCCCGGCGAACGGGTTCAAGTCACAATGTTCGTTCGGGCCTCATTCCGAGGGATTCAGAACGCGTTCTTTCAACATAGCCAGGGGCTCATGACTGAACGGGCCTGGCGCGACTACGAAGTCGTCATCCTCATGAATGTCGGGCGTCCCTTCGTGCACAGGTGGTGGCGACTCGAGGGAAATTCCTTTGATGAGGGATTCGTGGAATACGTCGACCGATTGATCGCGGACTCGCCTGCTGCCAAATGAGCGATTGCGACTGAATCCCTATCCGCTGTGGGAGAGTTCGTCCAGCTCGATCCCTCTTTAGAGACTCAGCAACACGGCGGAACCAGGGGGTCGACGTCGCTAATCCGTTTGAAGCTGTACTTGCATTCTCCGACCTATGACGGCCCCTGGCGGCCTTCAGCTTCGAATCGCGCTGTCGAGGATTCGCTCGACCACTGCGCCCCCCAGCCACGAACCGAGACCCAGCAGCAAGTAGCCGATGAACTTGAGCACGATCGCGGCATCGACCGGCCATTCGCGCGCGTTGTCGATGAGCTGGTAATAACCGACGAGGTTCGCGAGTCGCGGGCTGTCGATCGCTGCTTCAGCCTGACTGCGCGCATCTCGAATCTGTTCGCGCAGCCGTTCGAGCTCGGCAACCTTCTCGGCCCGAATGGTCCGGTTGAGCGCCACGAGTGGGCCGGCGAAAGCGAACGTGGCCATCGACAAGATCAGGAACAGAGTTGGCAGATTCACCGAGGCCGCCGAGTCATTGAGCCAGAAGAGCGAGAAGATCGACGAGAAGAGTACCCAGATGAGCGCGCTGCGCTGGCCGCGCCTCGCGAACGGAGCGAGCGAGCGGACGTCCAACAAGTCGATCACGATCGAATTTCGGCCCAGTGCGCGGTAGATGCGCGTCACGTTCAAGTCGTAAACTGAGAAGCGTGTTATCAGCCAGACCATGACCATTACCCGCATGAGTCCCCAGACGAACGACGGGTCCGTCGGCGAGGCGCTCGCGTCGCCCGAAATCGAGGGATCGAAGAATGCCAACAAGGCGCCGAACGCGATCCCGCCCAGGCTGAGGGCGCGAGCGATTGGACCCCCTGGTCCTGTAGCGTCATCGAAGAGCGCCTTGAACTCTACGTCGTTGCATCGTAGGCGGGGCCGCAGCTCGGCCAGGTCCCGCATGACGCCGCGCCGGGCGATCGCCAGTGCGGCGGGCAGGTAGCCGATTAGCGCGGCGTTGACGAAATCGGTCCAGGCTTGATCATCGCGCCAAAATGGCTGCTCTCCTTCCGGAAAGCCCCAGACCGCCAGAAAGAGCGCGTCGAAGGTGGCGTGCAGCAACAGGTACCCGACCGCGATCGACAGCCCGACGCCGGCCAACCCGATCGAGCTGGTCCCGAACGGCCTCAAAGAGGATCCTCGCCAAAGCCGAACCGACCCATTCTTCGTAGAAGCGGTAGGGTCACCCATCGGGAAAGACTACCAGCCCTGCCGCGTCGTTCGAACACTTATTCGAGTACCTGAGAACCGCGGTCGCGTCTCATTCATGTCGCGATGTACTTGTCGAGCAGCGCGTGAAAATGCCGAATTTTCGTCTCCTGGTAGTTCGCGAAGGTGACATGGCTATGTCCCGCGTTCTCGAGGCCGCGTTGAATCCTCGGCAAGTTGAACGTGTCTTGCTCGAAGACTTTGCAGAGCGGCCCCAGCTCCGGGGCTTCGGTCCAGGGCTCGTCGAAGTCGAGCCAATGGATCTTGGCCGGCGGGGGTCGCTTGCCCCTGAAGGGAGACAGATAGAACACCTCCATGATCGAGCGGTCGGGATCGTTTCCGAGGGGACGGAAGCGATAGGTGATCTTGTTGTAGGCGCCCCAGGGATGCATGTTGGGAAACACGCTGTAATAGAAAGAGTCGTTCAGCTCTGCGTCCGAGAGTTGGGTCACCGAAGCTACCGTCGTCTGGAGTTGCATGCGCGCCATCTGGGCCATCAGCTGGCGTGCGGTCATGTTCTCGGGAACGCGAATCATCGGGTCTGCATCCAGGCTCGTCGTGATCATCGCCTGGAGCATCTCCTGCTCCGATGGCTCGAAGTCGAGATGGGGGCTGGGCGTCATGTTCGGCGTGATCGCCCGCGAAAAATTATCCCATG
>JAQBEG010000612.1:0-4524 GCA_032123985.1 Deltaproteobacteria bacterium | reverse complement strand
GGCGAAGCCCTGAGCGGCGAGCGCGATCCGGCGCGCCTGGCTGAGCGAAATCTTCTCCGTCATAGGCACGCGAGATTAGCAGGCCCGCAGCTGCCACCGCGGTCTAGCAGCCTCCGGCGTCGATGACCCTGATCCAGTCCCGTTTGGTATGGTCTGCTTTCATCCAGAAGCCCTGGCCGACTCGCGGCGGTACAAAATCGTTAGGCGGAAAAAGTGAAGAAACTGATTCGCATCTCCATTTTGATCGTATTGGGTTCCGTCCTCTTCACATGGTGGGCCCTCGAATCGGACGGTGTCGCCGTAATCGAGACGACGATGCCAAATGACCAGACCCGCTCAACGCACGTCTGGTTCGCCGAAACCAACGGTGATATCTGGATTGAAGCGGGCGAGCCCGAGAACATGTGGTACGTCGATCTTCAGGCAGAGTCGACCGTTTCGTTCGCAGCGGCGGAGCGATCCGGGCAGTACATTGCCGAGACGATTCCCGGCGAGGCTGCACACCTGCGAGTTCGTTCCTTGCTGCGCAAGAAGTACGGCATCCGAGACAGGTGGATCGATTTCCTTTTCGACACATCGAAATCGATCGCGGTGCGATTGGTTCCGAAATCAAGTCGAAAGGGTTCAAACGACTAGCCCACGACGGCTAACCCACTAACCCACTAACCCACTAACCCACATAGGCGCTCTCGCTGTGCTCGGAAAGGTCGAGGCCCACGTGCTGACTTTCTTCCGAGGCAGACAGATTGCCAAAGACGAGCTTCAGAACCGAAAGGATCGCGATCGTCAAAACCGGCCCCAGAACCGCGACATAGGCGATGCTGGCAGCTTGTGTGCCGATCTGGCCCAGGCGGGTCACGCCTTCCGGTAGTTCCGCCCCCACGATGAACAAACCCGTCGCGAGTGCGCCCCAGGCGCCGCCAACGCCATGAATGCCGAAGACATCGAGCGAGTCGTCGTAGCCCATGGCCGGCTTGAAGAGCGTCACAGCTAAATAGCAGACGACGGCCGCCCCAAAGCCCACTGCGAGCGAGCCCATCGGTGACACCGAGGCGCAAGCGGGCGTGATGGCCACAAGGCCGGCAACGGCCCCAGTGGCTGCCCCGAGTACCGTCGGATTGCCGCGATGGAGCCATTCGACGAACACCCAACCCAGGACCGCCATGGCCGTCGCGGTATTCGTGTTGAGGAATGCGAGGCCCGCAACACCATCGGCAGCGAGTTCACTTCCGGCGTTGAACCCAAACCAGCCGACCCACAACAGGGCGGCGCCGATGACCGTCAGCGGCAAACTATGCGGCGGCATGGGCTCCGTACCAAAGCCACGTCGCCGACCCAGAAAAATCGCCGCCGCCAGCGCCGAAAATCCGCTGGACATATGGACTACGAGGCCACCCGCGAAATCGATCGCACCGAATTCGCTCAGCCATCCGCCGCCCCAGACCTGATGGGCGAGCGGGCAATAGACCACGATCACCCAGATGCCGATGAACGCAAGGTAGGGACCGAACCGCATTCGCTCAGCGAACGCACCTAACATGAGTGCAGGCGTGATGATCGCGAACATGCCTTGGAACATGACGAAGACGTATTCCGGAATTGTGCCAGTAAGCGTGTCGGGATCGATTCCGGCCAGACCCACTTTTCCCAGGCCGCCAACGATCGAGTTTCCATCTGCAAACGCCAGGCTATAGCCGACGACGACCCACAGTACGCCGATCAGGCCAGCGGAAATCAGGCACTGCATCAGCACGGACAACACGTTCTTGGATCGAACCAGCCCACCATAGAACAGCGCCAGGCCGGGGAGTGTCATCATCAACACCAGGGCGGTGCTAGTCATAACCCATGCCGTGTCTCCCGCGCTGAGAGCGGCCTCATCTTGACCGAACGCCGAGCCAGCAGCAAAGAGCACCATCGCTGCGAGCGCCGTACCGAGGAATCTGGGATTGAGCATTGCGGGCATACTCCTATTTCCGTCCCGGAGCAAAAGCACGAACGGACTGGGGTTCAGGCGATATATAGCAAGCCCGGTGCGCTCGTTTCGAATCAATTCGCAACGCGAGCGATATCGCAAAACGCCACATTCTGAATGATGAATTACATCTCCGCGGGCCAATGTGAGCATATAATGGCGCAGTTCGAGGCAATGGTTTGGTAGAATCGAGGCCCAGACGAGGAGCCCCATGAGCAATTCGAAGATTACGGACGACCCCAGAATCGACCCACGCATCAAGGCCCTGCTCGGGGCGATGTCGATGCCCCCCGGCAAGGATGTTGCGAGCCGGGAAGAACTACTCGAGCAAGCGAACAGTGAGGAAGCCAAGGGCGCCGTCGCGGCGCTCAAGGGCTTCCTGGAGTTATGCGACAACGAGGACATCGCGCCGTCGACGGGCCTCACCGTCAGTACGCGCGAATTCACCTCCGACCCGGACGGCAACGCGATCAAGATTCAAATGATCCAGCCGGAGTCGAGCACCCCCCTGCCCTGCGTCTACTACATCCACGGCGGTGGGATGCAGACGATGTCCTGCTTCGACGGAAACTACCGCGCCTGGGGAAAGATCATCGCGGCGCAGGGCGTCAATGTGGCCATGGTCGACTTCCGAAACTCGATCGCACCCAGCTCGACGCCCGAGGTGGCCCCTTACCCCGCCGGACTCAACGACTGCATTTCTGGACTCAAATGGGTTGTAGCCAATGCCGGCGAGCTGAACATCGACCCCGGCCAGATCATCGTCGCCGGCGAGAGTGGCGGTGGAAATCTCACGTTGGCGACCGGATTACGCCTGAAACGCGAGGGACGCATCGACCTCATCCAGGGTCTCTACGCACTCTGCCCCTATATCGCGGGAATGTGGCCCCTGGATGAAAATCCATCCTCGATCGAAAACAACGGCATCTTGCTCGACCTGCATAACAACCAGGGCGCGATGTCGTATGGCATCGAAGAATTCGAGAAACGCAATCCACTGGCCTGGCCGGGCTTCGCAAAGGGCGATGACGTACAGGGCCTACCGCCAACGATGATCAGCGTGAACGAGTGCGATCCGCTGCGCGACGAGGGGATCAATTTCTACCGACTCCTGCTCAGAGAGGGCGTCGAGGCGCGCTGTCGCCAGGTCATGGGAACGATGCACGGTACCGAGGTGATGCCAATCGTCTGTCCCGAGATCAGCCTGGATACCGCTCGAAACATCGCCGATTTCTGCCGGAAGCCGGGGCGTTAGCGAATGGACTTCAGCGCCTCCGCCGATCTCCTCGCGATCGAAGACGAGGCGACTCGACTGACCCGGGCCTTCGACGACGAGTATTGGCTCGAGCACGACGAGAAGAAGGAATTTCCCTGGGCGTTCTACGACGCCTTCGCTCAGGCGGGTTGGATGGGCATCCTCGTGCCCGAACAATACGGCGGCTCGGGGCTGGGCGTCTTGTCCGCGGGCATGCTGCTGCGAGCGGTGGCGGGAAGTGCCGGGGCGATGAACGCCGCATCGACCCTGCATCTCTCGATCTTCGGGATGGGGCCGGTCATCCACCACGGCTCGGAAGACCTGAAGGCGCGCTATCTGCCGCCGACCGCAACGGGTGAGCTTCACGTCTCTTTCGGTGTCACCGAGGACGACGCGGGCACCGACACTTCGCGTATCCGCACAACGGCCGTTCGCGACGGGGATGGCTGGATCGCGCGCGGCAAGAAGGTGTGGAACACCAAGGCACAGCAGGCGCAGAAAATCCTTCTGCTTGCGCGGACGACACCGCGCGAGGAGTGCAAGCGTCCACTCGATGGGATGACGCTTTTTCTGGCCGATCTCGACCGACGCTTCTGCGAGATCCGCGAGATCCCGAAGCTCGGACGCAACGCAGTCAACTCCAACGAGGTCTTCATCGAGGACCTGCCGATCTCGAATGACGACGTCGTTGGTGACGTGGGACGCGGCTTCTATCAGTTGCTCGACGGTATCAACCCGGAACGCATCATGATCGCCGCGGAGGCGTGCGGAATTGGCCGTCGCGCAATCGAGGTTGCAACCCAATACGCCAAGGATCGCATCGTCTTCGATCGACCCATTGGCCAGAACCAGGCAATCGCCCATCCCCTTGCAGACTCCTGGAGCGAACTCGAAGCGGCCGATCTCCTATGGCAGAAGGCCGCCTGGACGTATGACCGAGGAGAAGCGAGCGCTCCATTGGCCAACATGGCGAAACTCCGCTGCGCCGACGTCGGCTTTCGCGCCTGTGACCGCGCGCTTCAGACCTTCGGCGGCTTCGGCTACGCGCGCGAATACCATGTCGAGCGTTATTGGCGCGAGGCCCGGCTCATGAAATTGGCACCCATCTCTCAGGAGATGGCACTCAACTACGTTGCCGAACACGTGCTAGGTCTACCGCGTAGCTACTAGACCACGACCGTCGCCGACCAAAGCCCATTTTCGGAGTCACTAAACCCTCATGAAAATCGACACCAGCCTGCTTGGCGATCTATCCAATTCTGGCACGGACGCCGCCCGACTCGAAGGCCTGGGC
>JAQBEG010000611.1:0-3147 GCA_032123985.1 Deltaproteobacteria bacterium | reverse complement strand
AAGGCCGCGGTCAACAGCTTGACGGAGACGCTCTCGGTGGAACTGGCGCCGCGCATCCGCGTCAACGCCGTTGCTCCGGGTCCGATTCCGACGCAGAACTTCATCGAATGTACGAAAGTCGATCCGACGCAGCTCGACGCGATGGAGAAAGCACTGCCCATTCCGCTCCGACGTTTCGGAACGCCCGACGATATCGGCGCGGCGGTGGTCTTCATGGCTTCGCCCGCCGCGAGCTGGGTGACCGGCCAATGCCTGTACGTGACAGGAGGGATGTAGCGGACGCGGAGATGCGCGCGGACTCGTCGGAGCCGTTCAAATTACCGCCGAAGCCGTCGCCTCGATTCGATAATGCTCCGGGCAACGGATGAAGAATACCGGTACGTAGGGCGGCGATTCGTCGAGCAAACGGATCTCCGCGACTCGCTCGGTCGCGATGCGCAGTGCCGTATTCGCCTCGAGTCGGCCGAGCGAGGCTCCGAGGCAATGGTGGATGCCCGCGCCGAATGCGATGTGTCGATTGGGGCTGCGGGTGATATCGAACTCATCGGGTTGCTCGAAGTGGTCGGGGTCGCGGCCTGCGGCGCCGAACAAGAGCAATACCTTTCGGCCCTCGGGAATCTTCACGCCGTGCAGCTCGACATCCTTCACGGTGTGGCGGAAAAGTCCTTGATTAGGAGCATCGAAGCGCAGCGATTCCTCGACCGCGCTCGCTACCAGAGACGGGTCTTCGCGAAGTTGCCTCCAGGCTTCGGGACGCTTCGCGAGTTCGAAGAACAGGTTGCCGATGAGTCCGGTTGTCGTTTCGTTGCCGGCGACCAGCAATGACAAACAGAAGGAGATCACTTCGGGCGTGTCGAGCTTCTCGCCCTTGGGATTCGGTCGTAGCAGCTTCGAGATGACGTCGTCTCGCGGATCTTTCTGTCGCGCTTTGACGACGTCGCTGAAGTAGGCGTTGAACTCTCGCTGGCTGTCGCTGGGGTCGACCTTGCCGCCGATCGCGCCCACGATGTCGTCCGACCACTTTCGAAAGAGTGCACGATCTTCGCGCGGGACGCCGAGCAGTTCTGCGATGATGACGACCGGGATCGGGATGGCGTATTCATCGATCAGATCCGCTTGCCCCTGCTCGAGAATCCTGTCGATGCACTCGTGGGCGTAGGTGTCGACGAGTGGCTCGCAGGCTGCAACGGCGCGAGGTGTGAACGCCCGCGAGATGATCGAACGCAGCCGTGTGTGTTGCGGGGGGTCCGATTGGAGGATCGACGCCACGGGACTCTCAACACGCTGCGGTCCTGGCCCCCAGGTCGTCGAGAAATGTTCCCAATCCTGAGCCGCCGCGACGACATCGTCGTACCGGCTGAGCACGAAGAAACCATACTTCTCGACTTCGTAGACCGGCGCTTCTTGCTGCAGCAGCCGATAGTACGAGAATGGATCCGCGATGACTGCGGGGTCGAAAGGGTCGTAGGCGTCGAGGGTCGTCGTGGCCTCGCGAGTCGTTCCGGACATGGCTTCTCCTTGCAATCGAGATTCAGAAGCTCCGCGTCGACTGTCTCTGGTCGACATGCTTCGTTCTCGAAACCCTAGACGGCGAGCAATAGCTTGCCTGTATTCCCACCTTGGAAGAGCATCTGCAGCGTCGCGCCGAAATTCTCGATGCCGTGCTCGACCTGTTCGGGGAGCTTCAAGGCGCCCGCCCCGAGCCATTCAGCGAGCTGGGACTCGGCTTCCCCGAACTGCGCGCCGAAGTGGGTCACTGCGTAGCCCTCCATGCGCGCGTGTCTTTCCGCGAGCCGAAGGTAGAGGTTCGGGCCGCGGACGCCTTTCGACATATCCCCGTGATACTGCGAGATCGCGCCACAGATCACGACGCGCGCCCGCTCCCGGATCTGGTCGAGGACGACGTCGAGCATCGGGCCGCCGACGTTGTCGAAATAGACGTCGATTCCTTCCGGCGCGAGTTCGCGGAGCCGTTTGTCGACGTCCTCGCCCTTGTAGTCGATCGCCTCGTCGAACCCGAGTTCCTTCGTCAGATAGCCGCATTTGTCCGCGCCGCCCGCGATTCCTATCACGCGCGCGCCATCGAGTCGCGCAATCTGTCCCGCGAGGCAGCCGACCGCGCCCGCCGCCGCCGAGACGACGACCGTTTCGCCTGGCTGCACATGTCCGACCTCACGGATCCCGAAATAGGCGGTCAGCCCGGTCGTCATGCCGAGCACGCCGAGCGAGGCTGTCATCGGCGCGCGCTTTTCGTCGATCGGTTGCAGCATGACGTCCGGCAGCGTCGCGATCGTCTGAGCACCAAGGGGTGCCATCACGGCGTCGCCCGCTGCAAAACGTTCGGAGCGACTCTCGCGCACACGACCGACTCCGAGAGCCGTGATCGTCCCGCCGATCGGAATCGGCGCGTGATAGGCGACCTCTTCGAGAGTGGTGCGAATGAATGCATCGATCGAGAGATGAGATACGTCGATCCGCACCTGACCCTCGGCGAGGGGCGCCAGCTCTTCGTCTTCGAGGCGAAAACAAGACGCGTCGGGGATGCCGACCGGACGCTTCGCGAGGACTACCTTGCGATTGATAGTTGCGGTCATTTCTACATTCCTCCGCTGACGCTAAGAATTTCGCCGGTGATCCACGAGGACGCCCGTGAGCAGAGAAAGAGCGCCGCGGCACCGAGGTCTTCAGGCGTTCCGAGGCGACCGGCGGGCAGCCTCAGGTTCTTCTCGAGTGCGGGCAGGTCGTCCACGCCCAGACGGAGCGCTTTCATCATGATCTCCGTCGGTACTGCGCCGGGCATGATCCCATTGACGAGGATCTTCGGGCCGAGCTCCGCGGCGAGTGTGGCTGTGAGCGAGTTGACGCCGGCTTTGGCTGCTGCGTAGTGCCCGCTGCCGGGAATCGGGCCAACTGCTGCTCTCGACGAGATATTGAGAATCCGGCCGCCGTCCTCCATGTGCCGTGCCGCTACGACGCTGCATAGCCAGACAGCCGTGAGATTCAGACGCAGCGTCGCGTCCCACTCGTCTCGAGGCAATTTGGTGAGCGGTGTAGAAACCGGTGAACCACCGGCGTTGTTGACCCAGATGTTGAGCCGGCCGTACTCGTCGCGAGCGGCCTGCGCGAGGGACTCGACCGCGTCTTCGT
>JAQBEG010000610.1:0-3558 GCA_032123985.1 Deltaproteobacteria bacterium | reverse complement strand
GACGGGGCAAAGCGACCGCACTTGAAGCGTGGTGTGAATTTTCCGACTTTCATCGAAGGGAATCCATTCCGTTGTCGCTGAATCGAATCAATTTTCCTAACCGCAAAAGAACTTCGCACCGAAGAAGGGAGTATGCACGCGAATCCGCCACCGAGTGCCGCCATCGACCGGACAATCGATATTCGATTGACGCCGCGAAGCGTCGCCCCGAAAGTGCTGCCCGCCCTTCAGGCTCTCGGATACATACTCCGCGAAGACGACGAACCGATCGACAAGACCGTGCCTATTTCCGGATTCTGGCTCGTTGACGAAGCGCGACTCGACGAACTGCCGAATGCGAAGATCGCACCCGCTGCCCGCATTCTGCTGATCTCGTCTCCTCGAAAATATCAACGTGACGACATTCGCATCCTGGCGCGGACGACGCGGCCCGCGCGACTCTCCGCGATCTATTCGATGATTCAGTCCACACTCGAAAACCGGCCGCGCATGACGCCACGTATACAGACGCAGCTCTCAGCGCGTTGTATCCGCGCGGACCGCCGATCGATCGGCGCGGTTCTCTCGCTCTCGGAAGGAGGTTGCCTCCTGCGCACGGGCGACAGCTTGCGCAGGGGGACGAAGGTGGATCTCCAATTCGCTCTTCCGGAATACGGACTCGTCAGCACGCCGGCGGCCTGTCGCTATACGCGAAGCGGAGACGCGGGCCTCGAGTTTTCAGAGCCAGCAGCGGATATTCGTCATTCGATCGCCCACTTCGTGACTAGTCAACTCGCGGAGGCCTATGGGGGCACCGGCGCCGAGAGCCTTCGCTCCGCCTAACTCATCGTGGCTTTCGTCTCGTACCGCTTCTCACGACTCAACCATTCGCCGCCAAAGACGACTACTTCGGGATCTCGCAACACCGCCAGATCCCTGAGTGGATCGGATCCGAGAATCAGAAAATCGGCCGAAAGACCGGCTTCTATGCGGCCGGTCAGATCCGCAATTCCGAGAGCCGTAGCCGCCTCTGAAGTCGCAGCCCGCAACACATCGACCGGCCGCAGCCCCGCGAATCGCTCGAATGCGAGCAGTCCGTCGACGAGATCCTCATGTCTAACGCCGGGAATGCCCGCGTCGGTCGAGGCAATGAATCGAACACCGTAGTCCCGTTGCATTTGTAGAGATGCGGACATGCGCCGGAAGAATTCGCTCGGCTCACCCTCTTTGTTAAGCAACCGCCTTCCCCAGCCCGCGTTGACCGTTGGGGACACCCAGAGCTCGGAGCAGCCCATCTCCTTGACCAGCGCCTCATCGATCGCCGTTGCGAAGCCGTCCGGACCCGCAAAGGATGCGTGCTCGATCGTCCGCACGCCGGCATGCACGGCATCCGCTATGCCTTGCGTGCCGTGGCAATGCGCGGCGACCGATCGATCCGCTCGCGCCGCCGTTTCGACGACGCCGACGAGCCGACGCAAATCGAATTGGCTGTCTCGCGCGCGACTATTCGGCGTGAAGACTCCTCCGGTTGCCATCACCTTGATCCAGTCGCTGCCAGCTTCGACTTGAAGTCCAACCATGCGATCGATCTCGACGCGTGTCGTTACGGCGCCACCCCAGAACTCACAATGACCGCCAGGTGTCGTGATTGGTTGGCCACAACACAACATCCTGGGCCCCAGTCGTTTGCCAGCATTGATCTGTGCACGCAAGGCGTGCTCTCGGTGCCGCCCGCCTCCGCAATCGCGCACCGTCGTGATTCCAGCGAAGAGCATCGCGCGAGCCCGCGCCTCCATCGCCTCACGCAGAGTCTCCTCGGGCACGGCCAACTGTTCCGCGGGCGTACGAAGCTCGGGATCCAATTCGAGATGGACGTGCGCATCGATCAGCCCGGGAACGAGAATCCGGCCCGGAAGCTCGATTCGGTGGACGGAGCTGGAGGCCTCGAGCGCACGCTCTCCGACGGCCTGGATTTTCCCGTCTCGGACGCGTACAGGCGACGAGAGCGGCTCGAGCGAATCCAAATCGGATCTCCAGACACGCGATCCCAAGATCAAATATTCGTTCATTTTCAGATAGTTACCCAGATCTAACAAGATCGCGACGCGGCCTGCCGTTGCGCTCGCGTCGATCTTGGGCATTCTCCCGTCGCGCCCCGCTTCATTCGAGCGGATAATCGCCAGGAGCGCAGCAGAAGGACCCGGACGCCGAACGAGCGATTCGGAATCATGACTGCAAACGTCATACGAAAGGACGCCTGAAAAGATGTCGGATTCGAACGAAGTGCTGGTCGTCGCCTCCAAAGTCAAAAACTACATCAAGGACAGCGGCGACATGAAGACCTCTGCCGGTGTGCTCCAGATCCTGTCAGACCGCTTGCGAGCCATGTGCGACCAGGCGGTCGAGAGCGCTCGAAGCGATGGTCGGAAGACGGTTCTCGACCGAGACTTCAGCTAGCCGCAGTCTCGCCACACCCGACGTTCGTGGACGCGCAGCGGATGATTCCGACGCGCCAGGGTGCATTGTGCCTGAGAGTATTCTGGTAGGGCGTGCTGTCGTCGGGCGTTTTCTGCCCGGGTGTGTTTTGCTCGGCCCATTCACGCTGGGGCCGACCGCTCGCCAGGCCTCTTCGACGCTCCGCCCGAGAGCTTTGCCGTCTGTCCGGTCATGCCTCAGTAGACCGACGAGGCCCAGAGCCGGGTCGAATACGATGAGGAACGAGCGTTCTTGCGTGACAGCCGTTTTTGGATTCAGCGGTCCGGTCCCACCAGTCCATCCAGTCAGAAACATAAACCGATGACCAGCCAGGCCAGCGACGACCCGGAGGCCAGGGTCCAAATCGCTTCCAGGTCCGACGTCGGCCAGGTCCGGTCGGCCAACGAGGACAGCTGCGACACCTTCGAGCGGGCCGACGGAACGCGACTACTCATCGTGGCGGACGGAATGGGTGGTCATCAGGGCGGCGCGACGGCGAGTCTTACCGCCGTCGCGATGATCAGAGAGTCATTCGACCAGGACACGTCGAACAACACCCCGGACATGATCCAGCGCGCCATCCAGACTGCCAACGCGCGGATCTACGAGATCGCGCAAGAAGACCCCGGACTCGAGGGCATGGGCACCACCGTGGTCGCCTTCCTCCTGGATACTCGATATCGGGGTACCGTCGCCCACGTCGGAGACAGTCGCGCCTACCGCTACCGAAAAGGCCAACTCAAAGCGCTCACGACCGACCACAGCGTCGTCGCCGAAATGCAGCGCCGAGGTCTCATCTCCGCCGATGAAGCAGCGATCCACCCCAGGCGAAACGAGATTCTTCGCTCGGTCGGAATCTTGCCCGCTGTCGAAGTCGAGGTGGCTGCAGTCGAGGTCGCGCCCGGCGATCGCTTCGTGCTCTGTTCCGACGGACTATCGGGGGTCGTCGGCGACGACGAGATCGCCGCAGTCGTCCAAGCGGAAACGCCTGGCGCCGCTGTCGACCTGCTCATTCAGATGGCGAATGAGCGCGGAGCCCCAGACAACGTCACCGTTCAAGTGCTGTCCATTCCCACAGGCGACGGCGGTGGCGATCCCGAAGCG
>JAQBEG010000609.1:0-2937 GCA_032123985.1 Deltaproteobacteria bacterium | reverse complement strand
CTTCGCGAGGTTGCGGGTCACGCCAGCGGTGCAGGCCGACTCGATCGTGGCGCGCTGAGCCTCCGACAGGGCGCGCCAGACGGCCGGGTTCACGACGAGGTGGAACGAGGTGAAGGGCTGATGCCAGCCTGGAAAGTAGTTGTAGTGGACGATGCGATCGAAGCCGAGCCGCTGATCGATCGCGGGCATGGAGTACTCGGTCGCGTCGATGGCGCCCTTCTCGAGCGCCTGGAAGATCTCGCCACCCGGCAACATCGTGACCGAGGCGCCCAACTTCTGAAGCGCGCGCCCGCCCCGTCCGGCGAAGCGCATCTTGAGTCCGGCGAGGTCCTCGGGACTCTCGATTGCGTTGCGGAACCATCCGGCTGTTTCCGGTCCGATGATTCCGCACAAGATCGGTTCGATGCCGAGGGGACGGTAGATCTCACCCGCCAGATTCACACCGCCACCGCGAACCCACCAGGCGGAGTATTCCCAGGGTGTCATTCCAAAGGGAACCGCTCCGAAGAGCACCGACGCCGAGAGTCGCCCTTCGTCGTAACCGAGCCAGGTGTATCCGGCTTCGATCTTCCCTGCGCGCACGGCATCGACGATCGAGAAAGCCGGTACGACTTCGCCAGGATCGTCGATGGTCCAGTCGATTCGACCTCCGCTCGCCGTTCTCAACCGATCGGCGACCTGGACCGCATTTTCGCCGAGGGTCGGCAGGTGGGTTCCGAATGCGCTCGTCACTCGCCAGCGAACGATCGGCTCATTGGAACCATCGAGGGATCCGACCATCCCAGTCTGCGTCTTGCCTCCCCTCGACAACGAGGACGGGGCACCGCTCGAGCCGCGTAGAGATCCGGCACCGATAACGCCCACCGCAAAGGCGATCAGGCATGCGACGAGCGCTTCGCGTTTGGACATGTCGATAGCCTACCACCGCAGGTGCGGCTTACGAAGCGAGCTAGTGGCTGAGTCGTGCAAGCGGAACGCGAACGACCCGCTTCTGACCGTTTCGCAAAATCGAGACTTCAACGACGTCTCCGGGTGAACTCGAATCGAGCGAGTTCGCGAGATCGGCGAAGTTGTGGATGGGATCCCCGTCGATCGCCTGGATGATGTCGGCGGAGACCAGGTTGCCGTCGCGATCGAAGCGAATCCCGAGCAATCCAGCGGCTTCGGCTTGCGAGCCCCTTAGAACCTGTCGGATGACGACGCCGTCGAGGCCCCAGCTGCGGACGACATGGTCGGTGAGGGCGCCGATGAGCTTTGCCGCGCGAACCGTTCCATCCGCGAGCGTGATCGAAAAGGTCTGTCCGCCCTGCACGACGTGGTAGTTCGTGACGACATGGCCATTGGAGTCCCATAAAAATCCGGAGCCCGTTCCCTGCGGCACTTCGCTGATATTCGTACTGAGAACATCGCGTTGTAGGGCGTTGTTCGTGACGAATACGACGGAGCCGCCGGCCTTGCGAAAGACTTCGATGGTGTTTCGCTCGCTCTCGAGCAATCCGGAAAGATCGGATTCTGCGGTACTCGAGGTGACCGACAGGACCACTCCGAGGGTCGCAAGCCCAAGTAGGAGTCGCGTAGGCACACTGACGAGAAACGCGGAGGCGACGTGAAGGCGAGTCAGGCGTCGTCGTCGCGCGAGTGTCCGCAATCTCAACCGAGCTTGTCCGAGCGCGCGAGGTTCAGTGCGGCAGACGCGAGCGATGCGACCTGTGACTCAAAGACGCCAAGATCGACGGCATCCCCCATGACACCCTGCTTGTAGCGCGACAACACGCCCTCGACGATTGCGGCCAGACGCCAATATTGGAACGCCCGATAATAGTCGACGCCCTTCGTGCTGAATCCGGTTAGTTCCTCGTAGCGAGCCAGAATCGTTTCGCGATCCGGAAATCCGCCGCAGGTCGTTGCGGACAGGGAAGTGCCGCTCGCGCTCAGTTGCGTGTCGCCTGGGCCGTTCCAGTCGTTCATCAGGTAGCCGACATCCGCGAGCGGATCGCCGAGCGTGCAGAGTTCCCAATCCAGGACCGCTTCGACCTTTCCCTTGGCGCAATTCGTTAGGAAATTTCCCAATCGGTAATCGCCATGGACGATCGCCGTCGAACTCTGATCGGGCATCTTGGCTACCAGCAGGTCATGCGCTTCTTCCATGGCCGGCAGCTCGCGGGTTTTGGATTTCTCCCACTGCGATTGCCAGCGTTTCATCTGTCGCGCGAGGTAGGCCTGGCGTCGGCCGAGGTCGCCCAGGCCGACATCGTCGGGTTCGATGCGATGGAGATTCGCGAGGACTTCGATGACATGCATGCCCAGCGGACCGCGATTGGCTTCCGGAAGCCGTTTCGCGGTCATCTCTGGCGTGACGAGAACGTCGCCTTCGACGTATTCCATCACGTAGAAAGGGGCGTCATTGACCGACTCGTCCTGGCACACTGCAAGTGTTCTCGGAACCGGTACGTCGCTATCGGTCAGCGCGGACAAGATGCGATGTTCTCGCCCCATGTCGTGCGCGGTCGCCAGCACGGCACCCAGCGGCGGTCGCCGAAGTACCCGTTTGTCGCCCTTCGCGTCCTCGACGAGAAACGTGAGGTTCGAGCGGCCGCCGGTGATCAGGCTGAACTGGAGAGGAGGCTCCGACCCGTCTACGTGTTCGGCAAAAAAGGCTTCGAGTCGATCTTGTTGGATACCCTTCATCGGGTCGGGAGTGTAGCGAGATAATGTGCGCACGCGGAATGGATCACGGCGCTGAACATCATTCCAAGACCTCGATCCGGCCGCGCGCTTCGGAGGCCTCGTCGGCATCGTCGACGCGCTCGGTCCGACCCTGACGGAGTTTGCCAATCCGCACGATCGGGGGCTCGCCCGCCTGGGCGAAGGCCTCGATCATTTCGCGGGTCTTGTCGGGCGCGACCGCGAGCAGGAGTCCCCCTGCCGTCTGGGGAT
>JAQBEG010000608.1:0-3730 GCA_032123985.1 Deltaproteobacteria bacterium | reverse complement strand
ACCGCGGACGGGATACGACCGAGTAGCGCCGAGACCTCGGAGCCTGCCTGGGTGAAGCGGAAGATATTGTCGATGAAGAGAAGCACGTCCTTGCCCTCTTCGTCACGGAAATATTCGGCAGCCGTCAGAGCCGACAGGCCGACCCGTGCACGCGCGCCCGGGGGCTCGTTCATCTGACCAAACACGAGTGCCGCCTTGTCGAGAACCGTCGAACCGTCTGACAGGACCGACTCCTGCATCTCGTTCCGGAGATCGTTCCCCTCGCGCGTTCGCTCGCCTACTCCGCCGAAGACCGAGTACCCGGAGTGCTCCTTCGCAATACTGTTGATGAGTTCCAGAATCACGACCGTCTTGCCGACGCCAGCGCCGCCGAAGAGCCCGACCTTGCCACCCTTGCTGTACGGTGCAACCAGATCCACGACCTTGATGCCCGTTTCGAGGAGTTCGACACTCGTCGACTGGTCGACAAATTCGGGCGCCGGACGATGAATCGGGTAGCTCATCTTGGCGTTGATCGGACCCCGTTCGTCGACCGGTTCGCCGATGACGTTCATGATCCGTCCGAGTGTCTCGGGACCGACGGGGATGGTGATCGGCGCGCCCGTATCTCTAACGTCCTGGCCACGTCGCAGACCATCTGTTGTATCCATCGCGATCGTGCGCACGGTCTTCTCACCGAGATGCAGCGCAACTTCGATTGTCAGATTATCGGCCTTGTCGTTGATCGTCGGGTTCGTCGTCTTGAGTGCCGTCAAGACCTCCGGCAGATCGCCGCCCTCGAATTCGACGTCGACCACGGGTCCCATGACCTGGACGATCTTGCCATTGCTCATCTCTGTTCTCCCTTTTCCAAGGACTATTCTAAGGCTTGAGCGCCGGTCACGATCTCGACCAGCTCGCTGGTGATCGCGGCCTGTCGCGCGCGGTTGTATTGAAGTGTGAGCGACTCGATCAAATCTTGCGTGTTCTTCGTCGCGGCTTCCATCGCTGTCATGCGCGCGGCATGCTCTCCGGCCTGATTCTCCAGCAGCGCGCGAAAAACTTCGATCTCGATCGCCTTCGGCACCAACGCCGCGAGTAACGCTTCGGGATTGGGCTCGATCTCATAAGAAAGTGCTTCGTCGTCTTCTCTCGCATCATCCAATTTGGGCGACGTAAAGGGAAGCAATGCTGTCGCGACCGGTCTCTGCGTCATCGTCGAGACGAACTCGCTGAATACGAGGATGACCTCGTCGAGTTCTCCGGCGACATAGCGCCGTGAGACTTCCCGAGCGACGTCGGCAGCCTGCTGATACGAGACATCTCCGTCTATCGGACTATGAAAAGAGATCTGACTCCCGCGACGACGCGAATAATAGTCGTTCGCCTTCTTGCCAAGAAGCGTCAGTCCGATTTTTTCGAAGTCGCCCTCGCGCTCGGCGAGGACCGCGTCCGCTCTTTTCATCACAGCTGAATTGAACGCACCGGCCAGTCCACGATCTGAAGACACGACGATTAGCTCGAGTGCCTTGCGTTCCTCGTGAACACCCAACAGCGGGTGCGTCTCCTCGAGGTTCCCTTTCGAGACTTCTTCGAGCGTCGAACGCATCCGAAGCGCATAAGGCCGTGCCCTCTCGATCGCATCCTGGGCACGGCGCAGCTTCGCCGCAGCCACCATCTTCATCGCTGAAGTGATCTTCTGAGTCGACTTGACGCTCGTAATGCGTCGCTTGATGTCGCGGAGATTCGCCACTTAGGCCGCCTCGGTTCCCTTGGCTGCTCCGAGCTGACCAGTCGCTTGGAAGATTTTCGCGAATTGGTCGAGTGCAACGATGAGCTTCTGCTGGGTTTCGTCCTCGAACTTGCCCGAATCGCGAATCGCCGAGAGGATCTCGGCGTGAGTTGAACGCATCCAATCCAGCATTTCGGACTCGTATCGCTGAATGTCAGTCAGCTCGAGCTGCCTAATCCATGACTGCCGGCTTCTTTGCGGCGTCGACGAGTAGATCGAAACGACCTGGTCTTCCATCGCGAGCGGTGAATACTGACCCTGCTTCAGGATCTCCGTCTGCCTTGCACCGTTCGCGAGCTGTTCCTGGGTCGCCTGATCGAGGTCCGAGCCGAACTGGGCAAAGGCCGCCATCTCACGATACTGCGCGAGGTTCAGCTTGAGCTGACCCGCAACCGACTTCGTGGCCTTCGTCTGTGCTGCGCCGCCAACGCGGGAAACCGATAGGCCTACGTTGATCGCGGGCCTAATGCCCGAGTTGAACAGATCCGTCTCGAGAAAGATCTGGCCGTCGGTAATCGAAATCACGTTCGTTGGGATATACGCAGACACGTCGCCCGCCTGGGTCTCGATGATCGGAAGCGCCGTGATCGACCCTCCACCGAGTTCGTCGGAGAGCTTGCAGGCGCGTTCGAGAAGACGCGAATGGACGTAGAACACGTCACCGGGATAGTCCTCGCGTCCCGGCGGCCGACGTAGCAACAGCGAAAGCTGACGATAAGCCACCGCCTGCTTCGAAAGGTCGTCATACACGATGAGAACGTGTTTGCCGTTATGTCCGAAATGTTCGGCGATCGTGCATCCCGTGTAG
Source organism: Deltaproteobacteria bacterium (assembly GCA_032123985.1). Lineage (GTDB taxonomy): Bacteria > Myxococcota_A > UBA9160 > UBA9160 > UBA4427 > UBA4427. Next base: position 1,151 of record JAQBEG010000608.1, on the reverse strand, counting down.
GGAGCAATATATTGGAGGGGAGCCGGATTCGCGGCGGTTGCAGCAACGATGATGGTGTAGTCCATCGCGCCGAACTGTTTCAGTTTGTCTGTCACCTGCGCCACGGTCGACTGCTTCTGGCCAATCGCGACGTAGACGCAGATCACGTCCTTGCCCTTCTGATTGATGATCGTGTCGAGAGCGATCGCCGTTTTGCCGGTCTGTCGATCGCCGATGATCAACTCGCGCTGTCCGCGGCCGATCGGAACCATCGCATCAATCGCCTTGATACCGGTCGCCATCGACTCGCTCACGCCCTTGCGCGCCACAATGCCAGGCGCCTTTAGTTCGACCTGCCGGGTCGCCTCGGCTTCGATCGGACCCTTGCCATCGATCGGGACGCCGAGCGCGTCGACAATTCGGCCGAGCAACCCCGCGCCAACCGGAACCTCGATGATTCGACCGGTCCGGCGAACGAGATCGCCCTCCTTCACGCTGCGGGCGGATCCCATGAGTGCAACACCGACGTTGTCCTCTTCGAGATTCAGAACCATGCCGCGGAGCCCGCCATCGAACTCGACGAGTTCGCCGGCGAGGGCGTTGTCGAGTCCGTAGATGCGGGCGATCCCGTCACCTGCGCTCAGGACGGTACCGGTCTCGGCGACGTCGATCTCGCGATCGTAGTCCTTGATTTCCCGCTTGAGGATATCGGTGATCTCTCCGGGCTTGATGTCCATTTTTCAGGATCCCTTCGTGAGGTTGGCGCGCAGCTGTCTGAGCTGCGTGCGGACGCTTCCGTCGAAGACGAGGTCTCCGACTTTGGCTATGACGCCGCCGATGAGGGCGGGATTGACTTGTATCTCCAATCGGACTTCGCGCCCCGTGCGATCGGAGAGCGCACGACGGAGCCGATCCTTGCGTCGATCGTCGAGCGGACTCGCAGAGACCACCTCGGCCGTGAGCAGCCCTTCTGCGTTGTCTGCGAGCTCGCCATAGGCTTCGGTGATCGCCCGGAAATCGATCAGTCGACGTTTATCGATCAGATAGGAGAGGAAATTCTGGACCAGCGGGCTCACCGCGATGCGTCCGGAAATTTCGCGCAGAGCAGATTTGCGTTCGCTGGCGGGATGCAAGGGCGTCAACAGCGCGTCGCGAAGCTCGCGACTCTCGCC
>JAQBEG010000607.1:0-3084 GCA_032123985.1 Deltaproteobacteria bacterium | reverse complement strand
GTGCCCCCCGGCCGAAGGCGCGCGCAGGCTAGCGCAGAAGACGGCAAATGCCCGTTTTCAGCGAACTTTCTCGCTCACAATGATTTTTTCATTCCCCCAGCCGTTTCGGGCTTCCGTCTCGATGGGCCTCGAGGGCCGACTTTGCTGGCCGGCCCGGCCGCCCGTACAATGCTCGACTCAACCCTGCGTGCCCAGATGCGCGGGGCCGTCGGACTCGGCCGCAAGACATGTCGCGTCAACGCGCTTTACACGATCGGCCCAGAGGCCGGGAGCCCTTCATTCACGATGCATACTGCATTTTTACGTGGCCGGGATCATCGATGGATTGGTGGCCTCGAATTGGCGGGCATCGGACGAGCCGCAGTCGCGCTCTCGCGCGGCGGGGCACGCAAGACCTACTCCTACACCGATCCCAATGAAGACTGCGTGGCCTTTGCGGTCGGCGAAGGCGGACAGTTGATCATCGCAGCCGACGGTCATCACGGTGAGCTCGGATCCGAAGCTGCGATCCGGACGATCCTCGATGAATTTGCTGCAGACTGGACCGCTGCGGCGTCTCCCGTCGAAGAAAAAGCGGCCTGGCGCGAGCTTGGACTCGATGCATTGCTCCGCTCCAATCGGGCCATCCTCGAGGTCGCAGGTCGCAACCAGCTGCCGCCCGCACCCACTACATTTGCGCTCGCACTGCTGCGCCCAGCAGACGACCTGCTTCTCTCGTTGTCGGTTGGCGACAGCCACATCTTCGCGATCGACGCAGGCGAAGCCATCGAGTTGGGCGGGCGAGACCCCGACTGGAAGTTCACGCCCTTCCTCGGATACGAGGAAGCTCGGCGCGAATTGATGGAAGAGTATTCGATCATCGGGCTTCACAGCCTGGGAGGCCTCCGTGCGGTCGTACTCGCAACGGACGGCCTTTCTGAACCAGGCATTGGGGTCGCAGATCCAGCGGACGCGGTCTACCGCACCGTCGCGCGCGTGGGACTCGATGAATCCAACGACCGGCGCGCCGTCGAAACCTGTCGCGGCGTCGTCGAGACCGCACTGCGATCTCATCGTCGTCAGAAGGCTGGCGACAACATGGGTTGCTCGGTGATCTGGGTCGGAGACTGAATCGACCGGACTGCCGATCAGACTCAGATCGAAACCAACCCGGCGATGCGCTCGGCGATCGCGAGCGAGGCTGTGAGCCCAGGTGATTCGATGCCGACGCAGGCGACGAATGCGGGCGCGCCATGAGCCGTAGCCTCCTCGATCACGAAATCTCGAAAGCCCTCTCCAGGTCCAGCGAGCTTCGGGCGAATCCCCGCATAATCGGGGACCAGGCTCGTCCCGCTGAGGGCCGGCAGATAGCGCTTTGCCACCTCGCAGAACCCGATCGCTTTCGCCGGGTCCACGTCGAAGCCAATCTCAGCGACGTATTCCGCGTCGGGTCCGAAACGAATCCGACCCGAGAGATCGAGCGTTGCATGAATTCCGAGTCCGGCCTGCTGCGGGACGGGATATATCAGTCGTCGCAATGCGATACGCACTCCGGGAGCGAGCGAAAAATAGTCGCCCTTGCATGGATGCTGGCGCCATCCGAGTTGGTCGACATCCAGTCCAGCGAGTTCGGCGATGCGATCCGCATCCAAGCCCGCCGCGTCGACAACGAGCCCCGCGTCAATGCGCTCGATCCGCTCGTCCGAGCTGGCGACCTCGAGCCGCCATCCATAGGGTCGGCGCTCGAGTGACTCAACTCTCCGCTCGAGGGCGAGAATAGCTCCATTCGCCTCGGCGGCAGCGAGCAGCGAGAAACACAGTCCCTGACCATCCACGATTCCCGTCTCGTGTGATTGGAGAGCACGCCTCGCGAAGATCTCTGGCTCAAGTCGAGCGATCTCCGTCTCGTCGATCAGTTCGAGCCCCTGGACTCCATTCGCAAGACCTCGCGCGAGCAGTTCATCAAGGATCGATTCTTCTTCGACCTGGGTCGCGACAATCAGCTTTCCGATGCGTCGCGCCTCGACGCGCTTGTCGACACACCAGGCATAGAGTTGCTCACGCCCGCGAACACAGAGATCAGCTTTCAGACTACCGGCCGGATAGTAGATGCCTGCATGCACGACTTCGCTGTTTCGACTGGTGATGCCACGCGCAATGCTCGATTCGCGCTCGAGAATCAACACGGATCTGCCAGCATTCGAAAGCGCGGAAGCGACGGCCAGTCCGATCACGCCGCCGCCGATCACGACGACGTCAAAACCCGACTCCGGAAGGCGTGCGCGTACGACCATTCTGCTGCCGATTCGACTTTCTAGAACGACTCGCCGAACTCGGCATTGAATCGTTTACGAATCTCCGCCAGATCGATGTCGATGCTCTGAGGGCCGCGCCGTGCGACCTTGAGCGAGCCCATCAATCCGCCGAGCCGCGCGCCGGTTTCGAGTGGGAGGTCGTTCGCGATTGCATAGAGCAAACCCGCTCGATAGGCATCGCCACAACCCGTCGGATCGACGACCTCCGTCGGCTTCACAGATTTGAATTCGGAGCGGTCGCCATCCATCCGTAAACCGGAATCAATTCCGCCGCGGCGCAGCATCGACCCTTCCCCACCGCGTGTGACGATCAAGGCGCCGACCCGCTCGGCGATCGCGTCTTCATCGAGGCCCGTTTTCTGACAGGTCAATTCCCACTCATAGTCATTCACGATATAGACCGAGGCACCCGTGATGGCTGTCAACAACTCATCGGAATCGAGGATCGGAAGGCCCTGCCCCGGGTCGACCACGCAATGAACACCGCGCGCCTTCAGTTCACGCGAATAGTCGATCATCGCCTGTTTCCCATTAGGCGAAACGATTCCCACCGAAAAGGGCTCGGACACGTCTTCGATTCTCGCTTCGTGCGCGCGATCCATTGCACCGGGATGAAACGAAATGATCTGGTTGTTGCCTGCGTCGGTGGTGATAAAAGCGGCGGCGGTATATTCGTCGTGGATGACGGAAAGATGGTCGCGACGAATGCCGTTCACGTCCATCCAGTTCTCATATCCTCCGAGATCGCGTCCTACCGCCGCAAGCAGGATGGGGTCGATTCCGAGCCGAC
>JAQBEG010000606.1:0-4483 GCA_032123985.1 Deltaproteobacteria bacterium | reverse complement strand
GCAGCGATTCGGCGGAGAGCTCGACCATTTCGAGGTATTCGCGCTGCTCCGTGGTCAGTTCCGTGCCAAGCGCGAGTTCTGTCATGCCCAGGATGCCGTTCATCGGCGTGCGGATCTCGTGGCTCATGTTGGCGAGAAATGCGCTCTTGGCCGCCGTGGCGGATTCCGCGCGATCGCGGGCCCCGACGAGTTCGTTCGTCGTGCGATCCAGCTCACGCGTCATGTCGTTGAAGCACTCGGCGAGCCGCGTGAGTTCGTCCTTTCCTCCCACGTCCACCGGCGCCCCGAAATTCCCGCGGCGAAGGGACTCCGTCGCCGCGGTCAAGCGCTGCACCCGTTGCGAGAGTCGAAAGGCGAAAAGGCCTCCGCCGCCGAGGGCCATGAGCGTCGCGATGCCCGCAGTCCAGAGGATCTGGCTGCGCAGGGTGCGCACGGGCGCGAGTGCATCCCGCGCATTTTCCTCGAGGAGGATGAGCCAGCCAAGGCCCGAGAAGCCGCCAAATCCTTGGGAAAACGCGTACGCCGCCAGGGTCTCGTCCGCCGTGCCGGGCTGGCCGCGCGTCGTGGTCAGGGTTCGGGTCCGATCGCCCAGATCGACGCCGCTCACATAGAGGCTGCCGTCACTCAGGGGCTCCTCGGTCCCGCCCGTGGCGTAGATGATGTGATTGCTCTGGGTCAGCAGCACGATGCGGCGACGCTTCGCGGCGTACTCCTTGACCGAGCGTGCCTCGATCAAGTCGATGATCTCCCGGATGTTCATCACGGCCTTGAGCACGCCCGCGAATGATCCGTCGGCGTCGTCGACGCGTAGGCAGAAGTCGATCGAATAGATGTTCGCGCTCTCGTCGAAGCCGACGTCTCCGACGAACAGTCCCTTGCTTACCGCCTCCTGCCACCAGGCTTCGTCGCTCTGGCGATAATCGCTGGTCCGATGCGACTGGGCGACATTGGCGCCGTAGCGATTCGTGACGAACACCTCGCCGAATACGGGGTAGTCCGCGTCCTGACGCTCGCGCGCGAGCCGGATTCGCAGTTCCTCGGCCAACGGATTCGCGATGTAGGGTTCGAGAAACGCCGCGGCGTCTTCGGCTCTGGCTTCTCGCCAGCGGTGGTCCACTTCGTCGATGCGAGCTTCGCGGTTGCTGAGGGCCGCGAACTCCGCGTTGGAGCTGCGCAAGGCATCGAGCAGGATCGGGTTTCGCGCAAATCCCTGCCATTCCCGGATGCGAACGTTGACGTCCCGGTCGAGTTCGTTCATCAGCGCGCTCACCCGAGCGGCCGAATTGCGTTCGATCGCTTCGCGAAGGCCTTTTTGCGCCCTGGCGGTGGCATAGAGCCCGACCGCCCAGATGAGCGCGGCGGTCAGGACGAGTCCCAGGACGAGTTTCGGTGTAATGCGCAATGCGGACCCCGTAATACGTCGCCTCGGAGTCTACGCCACCTGAGCGAGCCTGGGAGATCTCGCGCTTCGTATACGCCAGCAGTGCCAGCCGCGGTACGCTACGGGTTTCGAGGCTTGAATTTCCGAACATTCTTGCGGCGGGCATTGAACCATGGACTTGAAGACCAAGCTCGCATTCGCGCTGGTGTCGGCTTCACTGCTCAGCATGGCGGCGCTGGGCTACTTCACCCACCTGACCGCCGTGGAACTCTTCCTCGAGGACTCGCGCGGCCAGCTGAACGCACTTGCCGAAAGCCGCAAGAACGAGATCGACGCCGTCCTCCACGGCTGGTACGACGTTGTGCAACAGACGGTCGAACGGATCGAGTCGAGCCCGCTCACGCATCGAGACATCGGGACACAGGATGCGCTGGCGTTACAAGTCCTCGCACGCATCCTCGACGAGACGATGGCTTCGAGTGGCATCCTGCGGCGCGTCGCGTTGTTCGATAAACAGGGCGCAGCCGTGCTCACGGCGGGGACTGTCTTTCGCGAAGGCGCCGCACCCCTGCGTAGCGACGAGCCGATCCTGTCGGACCTCGTAGAAGAGGCCGATGGAAGCCGCAGCGTCCTGCTTCATGCAGTGCTCTACCGCCAGGGAGAGCCGATCGGACGCGTCGAGCTGGCTTTCGACGCGAGCCCCCTCGATCGATTCATCGGCGCCAACCGGAGCATCGGGGCAGCCGGTGAGACGGCGCTGCTGATTCCGGCGCGGGGCAACGCCCGAACGGATCGCAGCTTTCTCGTGAGTTCGCTGCGCTCGCGCAGATCAGGTGCGCCGCGCGAAATCTCGCTCACCGAAGCGCCCACGCCGATCGCCGCATCGTTGCGAAGCAAGGGGCGCTCGCTCGAGAACGTCTTCGATCATGAGGGGCGCGAAATCAGCGCCGCCGCTCGGCCGCTCGCCGTCCCCGGCTGGGGGGTCGTGGTCGAGACGGCAAGCGACGAGGCCTGGCAACGGGCCGGCCGGTTGATTGCGAACATGCGAGATCTCGGCATCGCCCTCGCGGCGTTCGCGACGCTTGGTGGTGTCCTGCTCGGACTTCACCTGGGACGTCCGATCAACGTGCTCAAGGACCAGGTCGACCGCATTCGCCATGGAGAACTGGGGCTTCGGCTGGACGTCAAGGGCGAGGACGAAGTGGCGTTCCTGGCCCAGTCGTTGAATGAATTCATCGACCAATTGAACCGGTCTTCGGATCTGTTCCGCGTGGGCAAACTCCGGGTTCTTGTGGTCGAGCCGGACGCGCCGCGCCGTCGGCTGTTCGGCGACCTGCTCGAGAACTGGGGCATGCGGCCGACGCTCGTCGAGACCGGTGCGAATGCCCTGGACGCGCTCGATCAGGCTGCGAAAGCGGGCCAACCGCTTCAACTCGTCCTGCTCGACGAGTCGATCGCCGACATGGAAGCCACCTCCTTGGTCGAGCGGCTGCGCGCGTTGCCGTCGGGGACGGTGCCCGTCGTCGTATTGGCCGCGAAGACCGAGGGCGCCGAAGCCGAGCGCCTGAAGACGTGCGGCGTCGAGCGACTCCTGCCGAAGCCGGTGGTCGCGTCGCACTTGATGGAGGCAATCCTCGACGAGATGGGCATCGACCCAGAAGGGCTCATCCCGACGGGGGACACCTACTTGAACAAGACGACCCCCCGCAAAATTCTGCTCGTCGAGGACAATCGCCTGATGCAGCAGGTCATGATCGGCTTCCTGGAAAACTGGGGTCACGATGTCCGGCTGGCGAAGAATGGGCGAGCTGCGCTCGAGGCGAACGCGGGCGAACGCTTCGACCTGATCCTGATGGACGTGGTGATGCCCGAAATGAATGGACTCGAAGCGACTGCCGCCATCCGTTCGCGGGAGCGCGGGGGTACCGAGCGGACGCCTATCATCGCGCTGACCGCGGAGGCGCTTTCGGGCGACCGCGAGAGCTGCCTGGCCGCGGGGATGGATGACTACATCACGAAGCCCGTCGATCCCAAGGCCTTGTATGCGTTGATCGAACGGTTTTCCACCCGCGCGGCAGCGAGATCCTCGCAGCCAAAAACAGCCCGCCAGAGTGAGCCCTGTTCGATCGTCGATTGGAATCAAGCGCGTTCCCTCACCAACGACGACGACACGCTGCTGGACGAGTTGATCGCGGCCTTCCCGGCGGAGAGCACGGAACAGCTCAGCTGCATGCGCCGCGCGATCGAACAGCGTGACCCCGAAAGCCTCACGCGCAGTGCACATTCGCTGAAGAGCACGGCGAATATCTTTGGCGCAAGCGCGCTTGCCGAGATCGCGCTCGTGATCGAAAACCTCGGACCCACAGAAGAGTTCGAAGAGGCCACCTCGTTGCTCGGCGGCGTCGAGACCGAAGTCCGTCATGTCCTGGCGGCGCTCGAGAGCCAGACGGGGCGCGGAGCCACTTCGCGCTGAATCACGCCGTGTAAGCGTTCGCGCTTAGCCCTGGCGAAGCGCGAAAAGCGCTCCCACGTACGCGACGTAGGCAACCAGCAGCACGATTCCCGAGCGCATTCCGACCGAGCGGCCCGTCCAGGTGAAGATCGCGAGCGCCAGGGCACTGCCCAACATGACCGGGAGGTCGAAGTGGAGCGTGTTTGCCGAGACTTCGATCGGCTCGGGCGCCAGGAGGCACGTCACGCCCATGATCCCCAGCAGATTGACGACGTTGCTGCCGAGCACATTCCCCAGCGCGACGTCGGATTGACGTTGGAAGGCGGCGATCATCGTCGTGGCCAGTTCCGGCAATGACGTACCGAGGGCTACCATGGTGAGCGCCACGACCGTTTCCGACACCCCGATCTGTTCGGCCACCACCACCACGCCATCGATCGTGAGTTTCGAACCAAGCTGGAGCCCCACCAACCCGAGCACGAAGAACAACGCGATCATGAACTTGCCGCTCGGCAGCCCGAGTACCCGGTCCACCTTGGTGTCGAGTTCTTCCACTTCGAGCGCCCCGGAGCGCGCCACCAGAACCAGGTAGACCCCCAGAGCCAGCAACAACAGAACTCCTTGCGCAACGCCGAGCGCGCCCGTCGCGC
>JAQBEG010000605.1:0-2583 GCA_032123985.1 Deltaproteobacteria bacterium | reverse complement strand
ACTCGTCCACGACGCCGATGCCCATATCATGGAAACGCCCGATTGGCTGCGAGACTACGCCGACCCTGCGATCCGGGAGCGTATTGCGCAGCCCGGCTACGTGAACGAGCTGCGCCAGACGGGTGACAACGAGAGTCAGCTCCAGGATATCGACGCGGCCTTCGCTCGCATCACCGCACGGCACTCGACGGACGAATATCGCGCCGACGAGGCGGCTGAAATCATGAACCGAAAGAACTTCGCCGCGACCGGGGCTTTCATCGCGGAGGATCGGCCGAGATCGCTCGATTTGATCGGCGTGGCAAGTCAGCTCCTCTTCAACACCTTTCACAACCGTCGGCTTCACGATTGGGAGCACACCGAGGATCTCGATTTTTCGTATGGAGTCGCGAGAGCGCATAACCGCGGAATGGTGGAGTTCTGCTCGGTCGATCCCCGTTTGTTGCCAACCTGTTATGTACCGCTCGCGAATTTCGAGCGCACGAAAAAGATGGCGGAAGAAGCGCTCGCGATCGGTGCCGCCGCGTTGCTCATTCCATCTGGATGCCCAAAGGGTCATTCGCCGAGCCACATCGGCCTCGACCCACTATGGGCGACTGCCCAGGAAGCCGGCGTTCCCATCGTGTTCCACGTCGGCGGCACCGGCGATTTGATTGACCCAGGCTATTTCCAGAATGGACTCCCGATACCACCGGACTTCCACGGCGGTGAAGAGAATTTTCGCTCGGTCGACTATATGGGTATTCCCGGCCCCCCAATGCAAACGCTTGCAACCATGATCTTCGATGGCGTTCTCGAACGTTTTCCCGATCTCAAGTTTGGCGTGATCGAACAGGGTGCGATCTGGCTTCCGAGCTGGATGCGTCAAATGGAGTCGGCTTTTGACGCCTTCGTTCGACACGAGGAACGTCTCCAGAAACTATCGCTGCGACCGAGCGAATATGTTAAGCGGCAGATTCGGGCGACCCCCTACCCGACCGAAGACATCGGCTGGATCACCGATCAGATCGGTCCGGAAATTTGTCTATTCTCGACGGATTACCCGCATGTCGAAGGTGGCCGACGTCCGCTCGAGCGTTTCGAGCGCAGCCTTGGCGACGCCAGCGATGAGGTTCGCAATCGGTTCTACGCGGAAAACTTCGTCGACATGATGGGACGAGGGCTAGCCGTCACCTGATGGTTGATCGAAACGCAGATGAACGGGTGGGGACCGATTGAAGACATTGGAGTTCATCGTCTACCGAGCGCCCTATGCCGCGGCCATTGTCGGACTGTTGACCCTGTTTCTAGTCACAGCACTTTTCCTTGCCTCCGGCGCACTGAACCCAGACATTCTTCCCGAGTTCTACACGTCCTTCGAACAGCTCCTGGGGACCTTGATTCTGCTGATCCTGGTCCCCGCTTTCATGTGCGTGTACCTGATCTCCGGACAGCGCCGCTCCATGCGCTACGGGCAGGAACTCGTCGACAATCGAGTTTCCGACCATGGGCCGGAAGCCTGGCTGTGCCCGATGAAAGCTCGCATTCCGATCATCGGTGCCGGGTTTGGCGGCGTTTACGCTCTCGCCTTCAATACTCCACTAATCTGGTTGACCAATTTCATCGTCTCCGATTCCCAGACGAAGAGCATCGTGATTGGACAGACGATCCTCTGGGCGTCCGTCGGTGTAACCCTGAGCTTTCGACTTCACACGGCCTTCGCGTTCAACAAACTCGGGCGATCCGTTCGGCTCGACCTTCTCGACCTGCGCCAGGTGGCGCCCTTCGCAAAAAACGGAGTCGACGATGTACTCGCGATCGCGATACTCCTCGTAATGTCAACGTTGCAATCTCTCGACGCCCAGTTTCGATTCGAGAATTACGCAGCGGCGATGCAGATCGCGGCTCCAGCATCCGCCTTCCTTTTCATCCTGCCCATGCTCTCGATACACCGCCGACTCTCTCTTCTTCGGACGGAGTACCTGATGGAAATGAACCGCCAGATCGCGGCCGCGTCCCGAGAGATGGTCCCCGAGCGCATCCAGCAGCTGGAATTTCTGATGCAACATCGCGACCGAATGCGCGACACGTCGACCTGGCCACTCGACTGGTCGATCTATTCCCGGCTCGCGTTCTACATCATCTTCCCGCCGATCGCGTGGCTCGGTGCCGCGTTCGTGGAGTTCGGAGTGGGCCAAATTCTTGACGGCCCCTGAATCTGGAGGCACACGCACGACGCACGACGGGACGCGAGCGGCTTCGTTCAGGCCGAATGTGTGATCGGTCTAGTGTCCGGATCAGCTCGTAAGAATCGATTCCCGCTCGCGACGGCAATCGCATACGGCTTCATAGAAACGCCACTGCCCGAACGCTCGAACGACATTATGTTCGCCGTGTCCGGCAAATCGCGAATCGTCCCACAAGAAATAGCGTTCTTCCAGAGCATCAGTGACGTAACGCGAGCACAACTCGAGCGTCACCCTCTCGATCGCGGTTCCGAGGGAGCTTCGTTCCACGTCCGACAGATCGAAGCCGTAGCCCTCCTGGAAGCCTCGTGTCGACGCCTCGAAGAAGGACATTTCGAATCTCGCATCCCGAGTATCC
>JAQBEG010000604.1:0-15716 GCA_032123985.1 Deltaproteobacteria bacterium | reverse complement strand
GCGTTATCCCATCAACCTCCGATATTCACGCGAACTGCGTGACAATCTCACGATGCTCAAACGCGTGCTCGTCCCGACACCGAGTGGTGCCCAGGTCCCCCTCTCGCAGCTTGCAACTCTCGAGTTTCGCAACGGCCCGCCGTCCATCAAAAGCGAGAACGCCAGGCTAAACGCCTGGATCTACGTTGACCTCGACGGGGTCGACGTCGGCACATGGGTGAGCAGGGCAAAGAAAACGCTTGCACGCGACTTCGTGATCCCACCTGGTTATTCGATCGCGTGGAGCGGGCAATACGAATACATGGAACGAGCCGGGAAGCGACTCCAGATCGTCGTGCCGATCACCCTCGTCGCGATCTTCTTGCTTCTCTACTTGAACTTTCGCCGACTCTCCGACGCTCTCATCGTCATGTTGACCCTGCCCCTCGCGTCGGTCGGCGGCGTATGGCTGCTCTGGTGGCTCGACTACGACCTCAGCGTCGCCGTCGGCGTCGGGTTCATCGCCCTCGCCGGCGTGGCCGCCGAGCTCGGCGTCATCCTTCTCGTTTTTCTCGAGGAAGCCGTTTCTCGCTTCGAGGCGGAAGGCCGGCTTAACACCCGAAAGGATCTCATGGAAGCGGTTCGCGAAGGCGCTGGATTGCGCGTTCGCCCGATCATGATGACGGTCGTCTCGACCATCGCAGGCCTCTTGCCGATCATGTGGGGGAGCGGGAGCGGCGCGGCGACCATGAGGCGAATCGCCGCTCCGATGGTCGGGGGATTGGTTTCGGCGACGATCCTGACACTGATCGTCATCCCAGTGGCGTTCGCGCTGGTCCGCGGTTGGAGTCTGCCCGCGGAAGATTCTGACGCTTGAATGGGGTGAGCCGCAACGACACGTGGCGACGACCTTCATCCGTGTGTAGCTGAATGGGTCGATTCTTCAGGGCAGGTCATTGACCAGACGGCTCGCCACCAGTCCGGGAGGCGGGGTGTGCAGGCCCTCTTATCAGAACTGCCGGTATGGAGTATGCATTCTGCGACTCGCGAGCGCGTCCCGTCCCGCGAAACCAAAACCAGCCAAGACGCGCGAAACAACTGAGGAAGAGCGGCAATGCACAAAAAACAACCTGAGAAATGGCACCACCAGCACAACTACCTTCCTGCGGGTTTCCAGCAGAGCGAACGGAACACCCGGTTGGTGATCGGTCTGACTGCCACAATGATGGTCGTGGAGATCGCGGCCGGCTCGGTCTTCGACTCGATGGCGCTGCTGGCCGATGGCTGGCACATGGCGAGCCATGCCTCCGCGCTCAGCATTACAGCGTTCGCATACTTCTATGCTCGACGGCACGCGCACAACAGCCGCTACTCGTTTGGAACGTGGAAGGTCGGGGTGCTCGGCGGTTTTTCGAGTGCCGTTGTGCTCGCTGTGATCGCATTGCTCATCGCCTGGGAATCATTCGGCAGGATTCTCGATCCACTCGTCATCAGCTTCGACGAAGCGATCTTTGTTGCCTGTGTCGGTCTCGTGGTCAATCTCGTGTCGGCTTGGATGCTCCGGGACCAACACGACGAGCATCACGGAGGCCATCAACACGACCACAATCTCCGAGCCGCGTACCTACACGTCCTGGCAGACGCCCTCACCTCGTTCTTCGCCATCTTCGCGCTGCTCAGCGGAAAGTTCTTCGGCTGGGTATGGATGGACGCGGCGATGGGAATTGTCGGCTCGATCATCATTGGGCGCTGGTCCTTTGGGCTCCTGCGAGATACGTCTCGGATCCTGCTCGATGGCGATGTCGAGGCCGATACGATCGAAGAGATTCGAACGCTGTTCGAAGGGGATACCGATGACGTCGTGGCAGATCTCCATCTCTGGAGAGTCGGGCCAAAGAATCTCGCTGCGATCGTCTCGATCGTTTCCCACGACTCCCACTCCCCTGAATACTACAAGGCGCGCTTGTCCGAACGGTTCGCTCTTGCTCATGTAACGGTGGAGGTAAATCGCTGTCCCGGCGAAGACGCGAAGGCGGTGGCGTAGTCCCCGCAGAGACATGCTAATTTGCTGAGTGACGAGCTGGTTGGGTGAACCGGCACCAGCAGGATGTCATCGAATGTCACGTCGTTCGCATGCGCTCCGTAGTAAGTAGCCAACTTCAATTGCCCAATCGATCTCGGGGCCGCTGGTCAAGTCGAGGCACGGCGTGTGGGTGGGTCCCAATCGACCGGCAGGGCACGCCAGGTAGGCCCGAGTGTGACGCCGATGTCTGACAGCGCGCTCTCTCCCGAGATTAAGCGACCCGGCCGACCACGACTTGCGCTTGCCCTCGGCGGCGGCGCCGCGCGGGGACTTGCGCACATCGGAGTACTCGAGGTTCTCGAGGATGAAGGTATCCGACCGGACTGCATCGTAGGCAGTAGCATGGGCGGGCTGATCGGAGCTCTGGCAGCTGCAGGAACGAATGCGCGCGCAATCCGCAAGATTGCGAGCGACTTCCACTTTCCAGCCAGTTTCATTCCCGGCGGCCTCGTCAGCTGGGACTCGATCTTTCCCTCGGCTGTAAAGCCGCTCACGATCGACTTCGAGGATCTCTCGCTGCCCTTCGCGGTCACCGCCGTCGACCTCGAGGCTGGCGAGCAGGTCGTGTTACGCGAGGGACCGGTTTTGCCTGCAATACGCGCGACCTGCAGTATTCCCGGGGTAATGCCACCCGTCGAACTCGGCAAGCGATGGCTGGTGGACGGCGGGCTGCTCAACGTGCTTCCGGTGGACGTTGCGTGGATGCTCGATGCCGATGTCGTCGTTGCTGTCCAGGTCGGAGGTCCGAAGACACGATACGTCCCTGAACTGCGCTGGCGCACGACGAAGTGGCTATCTCGATTCGGTCTACTCCTACCCAATCCCGCTACAGCAAAGGTCTCGTTCGAGCTCCTCATGCGAACGGCAGAGATCATGCTGACGAGGCAGATGGAACTCGCCGCCGCAATGACGGATCCCGAGTTCCTGATCGAGCCTCGACTCGAAGACATGGGGCTGCGCGATTTCGACCGATTGGATGATGCGATCGAGGCCGGACGACGGGCGGCGTTGTCCGTACTTCCAGATCTAACACGCGCGCTCGGGGACCGGGACACGACGCTCCGCCGCAGTCGGCCCCGCAGTGTCGTCATCGATCCGGTCTGCTCGATGATCGTCAACGCTGATCGTGCACGCGCCAGCAGCACCTTGAACGGCGATGTCTTTCATTTCTGCTCACAGAATTGCGCGGATGGCTTCGAGCGTGATCCGGAGCGTTACCTGCGTCGGGTGTCGATCGGCGTCGGACCGTCCCGACCTAGTCGCGCGGCGATCGGACCGAGAAAAGAGTGACCTTGGACAACGAAGAAACTCCCGACTCCGCAGAGCGCTGCCATTGTCAGGAAAATCAGAAGAATTTTCTCACACGCGCTTTCGATCATCTGGGCCTGGATGATTCTCAGCGAGCCTTGCTGCTGAACTCGTTCCGAGAAGTGTCAGTCCAGGTTCCCCTGCGCGTCGAACGCTCCGGACGCCTCGTAGTCGAGACCTTCACAATTATCTCTCGCGGGATAGTCACGAAATGGCGAGCGCTGCAGTAGAACCCAGTAGCACGAGATTGAACGCAACCGGAGGCAATTGAGATGGCACAGTTCATGGGAGATGCGGTGTTCCTACTTGAGCTGAGCCTCGTTTCACTCGGGCTGATTGGGATCCACTTCGGCCTACAACAGCAAGCGAAGCTTGTGATCATTGCAGGTACCGTTCTTGCGACTGGCGCCGCAGCGACTGCCATTTGTACGAGCTACTACTGGCCGAGCTACGCGCAACAGGGGGATTTTTCGCAAGCTTATGTCGTCCCGCGCGCGGGCTTCGACTGACGCAATAGTGCGGTCGCATGTTCCTTGGACCGTGATTCGACGAGCGGCCTGATCCGCCCCGCGCCGCAGGTTTGCCATCGCTATCCTGAAGAAGCATGCCGAAATCGAGTGACTTTCCATCGTCCCATCGTCGCGGGGAATTCAACTGAAGAGTTCAGAAAAGCTTTCAAGCTCGATCGAAGGTGCGCTCGCGGCCGGCGGAGACCCCGCGACCTCACCGCTCTACGTGTTCGGACCCTTCCTTGCACTGATCGTGTCCGCTGGCGTCGCGAAGGTGACCTTCGGCCCGAGCATCTGGCTCGTGGTCGCCACCGTGGCGACGGTCTCGCTGATGTACCGGCTCGTCATGCGCTGGGTGACGGACGGGACCGGCGGCAGTGGCCTCAGCGAAGAGGAGTTTGGACCGTGGGCGGCCAAGATGAACTCGAGCATCACGTTCATCGAGTACACGCTCACGTTTCTCGTCAGCATGTCCGCGCTCGTGACCTTCCTGGCTGATCGATTCTCCGGACTTCGTGGGGAAATCGCGGGGGTCGACGGTAGTCTCGTGGTCGCCGTCGGGGTCTCGATTGCGACCGCGGCACTCGTCAACGCGGGACCCCGGGTTGCGGCCGTCGCCTTCGGGCCTGCCACCGCAGGCATTCTCCTTCTCCTCTGGGTCATGATGGGAGCGACCGTCTGGAGATTCGGATTTCATCTCCCTGGCTTCGATCTACAGGCCTTCCAACCCGGCTTCATCGGCTTCACGCTCGGGGGGTATGCTCGCATCCTCGCTCTCATGACGGGAATCGAAGTCTTCGCCAATCTCGTCGCCGCCTACGATGGCCCACCCAAACGCCGGAGCCGACTCGCCTTTCGGAGCCTCCTGATCATCATGGGCAGCACGGCCGCGACCATGCTCATCGTCGGACCGGCCATCTTCGAGCTATCCGATTCGTCCAACAAGGAGGTCTCGGTCTTCACGCAGACGATGGACGCTCTGCTCCCGGCTCCGCTGGCGTATCTGGGAACGCTCGTCAGCGTCGCAGTTCTGATTTCCGCCAGCGCGACGGCCCTCCAGGGCATTGCCCATCTCGGCCACGGACTCTCCCATCGGCACTACGTTCCACAATGGCTGGGTGAAGGCAATCAGCATGGCATCGCCAACCGCATGGTGTGGGCGTGCGTGTTCGCGATCGTGCTCTGCTTCGTCTTCTTCGGAACACACGAGGCGACCTATCTCGCTCTCTACGCTGCCGGCGTCTTCGTCTTGCTGAGCATGACGGGTTGGGCGGCGACCAAGCGGCTCTGCAACACGCGCCGGACCGTAGGGCTCGGCGTCTGGCTTCCCCAGTTGATCGGCGTCCTCGTCGCAGCGACGCTCACGTCAATGGCGACGGTCGTGATCTTCGAGGAGCGATTCAGTGAAGGCGCATGGCTCTATCTCGTACTCATCCCGATTCTCTTCATCGCCATGGGAATCGTCCGATCTACTCGAGGAACGCCACCAGCTCAACAGGATGAAATCGGACGAGCGATCGGCTGTACGTGTCCGGGCTTGAAGCCGACCGCCTGTAGCTGCGAGCGGTGCCAAAGTTAGGTCCAATGACGCCCGCACAGATTGTACGATTGACAACGGATCGATGAAGACACCCATATGGAGAACCGCCATGACCACAACGTCGACATCGAAGTCGAAACCGGATGCGCCCCGGTCCGCCGTGCCCGCAGCGACGACTGATCGTGAAGGCGTCACCCTAATGAAGGCGCTGGTCTATGCCGGGCCGGGTGAGATCAAATTGCAGGACTGACCAAGGCCGGACATCGCCGCCCCCTCGGATGCGATCGTGCGGGTCACGCAGACCACGATCTGCGGCACCGACCTGCATATCCTGAAAGGCGACGTGCCTACGTCGACACCGGGCCGCATCCTCGGCCATGAGGGCGTCGGCGTGATCGACAGCGTCGGTGCCGCCGTCACCGCGTTCAAGCCCGGCGACCCTGTGCTGATCTCTTGCGTCAGCGCCTGCGGCACCTGCGCCTTCTGCCGCAAGCAGATGTATTCGCACTGCACCACCGGCGGCTGGATCCTCGGCAATTCGATCGACGGCACACAGGCCGAATATGTCCGCACCCCCCATGCCGACATGAGCCTCTACCACATCCCCAAAGGCGCCAACGAAGAGGCACTGGTGATGTTAAGCGACATCTTGCCCACCGGTTTGGAATGCGGGTTCCTGAACGGCAAGGTCCAGCCGGGCAGTTCGGCGGCCATCGTCGGTTCAGGGCCGCGATTGGCTTGGCAGCCCTTCTGACGGCGCAGTTCTACTCGCCCGCTTCCGTCATCATGATCGACCTCGACGACAACCGGCTGGAAATGGCCCGCAAGCTTGGTGCCACCGACACCCTCAACTCGACCGATGGCAAGGCTCTCGAGGCGGTGATGAAGCTGACCGGCGGCGCAGGCGTCGATACGGCTATCGAGGCTGTCGGCATCCCCGCAACATTCGAGCTCTGCGAGAAGCTGGTCGCGGCGGGCGGCACGATTGCCAATATCGGTGTCCACGGCAAACCGGCGAGCCTGCATCTGGAAAACTTGTGGGACCGCAACATCGCGATCACCACGCGTCTGGTCGACACCGCGACAATCCCGATGCTGTTCAAGACCGTTGCGGCGAAGAAGATCGACCCGACGCTGCTGATCACGCACCGCTTCACGCTTACGGACGGCGAGAAGGCCTACGAGACCTTCGGCGATGCCGCCAAGACCAAGGCGCTGAAGGTCATCATCACCACCTGATCTGTGCGACGGTCGCCGGCTTGGGATTTTCGGGTGCCGCACAGATGGCGGCAGACGTAAGTTCCAGCCATGCTGCCACGATGAACGCGGTCGTTGTTTTCCCGCGAGTGCTGCGACCGGTGGAGTGCGTAATGAGTGAGTGCGCTGAGTCTCATGGCCTTGTGGATTGGTTGTTCGTATTTGCGAATGTCGGTGGGCTGAAGGAGCCGCTGATTTCGTATGATAGACTGAGGCAATGGTGACTGCTTCGCCATTAGGTGAAACTCCACCGTTGGCCGATTTCTGATCACTCGCTTGTTGACGAGGCTCACCGCTACGATGGTCGCGTGTGAGCGCGCACGAACCACTTTCCCATATCGAGCACGAAACATTGGCCTCCGTCCACACTCTTGCCAGTCAGGCCTTCTCGCGTGCGGCGGGAGCACCACTCATCACTGGCAACAGCATTCGCCTGCTCAAAGACGCGCAGGAAAACTATCCCGCGTGGCTCGAAGCCATTCGCGCGGCAAAACTGCGCATCCATTTCGAGAGCTACATCATTCACGAAGACGATACGGGCCGGATGTTCGCCGATACCCTCATTGCCAAAGCGAAGGAAGGCGTGCGTGTGCGTCTGATCTACGACTGGCTGGGTGGCTTGGGCACAGCATCGAGTGCCTTCTGGAATCGATTGCGCGCGGGTGGCGTGGACGTGCGTTGTTACAATCCAGCGCGCTGGGACTCGCCCTTCGGCTGGCTCAGTCGCGACCATCGAAAAACGCTCTGTGTCGACGGCGAGATTGGTTTTGTCAGCGGCTTGTGTGTGGGGCGAATGTGGGTCGGTGAACCTGCAAAGAATATCGAGCCGTGGCGCGACACGGGCGTCGAGTTGCGCGGGCCTTCGGTGACCGAGCTTGACCAGGCGTTCGCCACTGTCTGGGCGATGATCGGCGAGCCGATACCCGAGAATGAACTGGCCAGTTCGGAGGCAATCGCGCCGCAAGGTGAAGCCGCACTTCGTGTCGTTGGCAGCATTCCAGCGACAGGAGGAATGTTTCGCGTCGATCAACTCATTGCAGCGCTGGCCAAAGAACGCCTCTGGCTGACCGATGCCTACTACGCGGGCATGACCAGTTACGTCCAAGCTCTGAGGTCAGCCTCGAAAGACGGTGTGGATGTTCGCCTGCTCGTGCCAAACGCAACGGACGTCCCGCTTCTCAAGCCATTGTCCCGTGCGGGTTATCGCGCCTTGCTGGAGGCCGGAGTGCGTGTCTTTGAGTGGAATGGCACAATGTTGCACGCCAAGACGGCCGTCGCTGATGGACGCTGGGCGCGGGTCGGTTCGACGAACCTGAACATCGCCAGTTGGTTCGGCAACTGCGAGATGGATGTTGTTGTCGAAGACGAACCGTTCGCGCAGTCGATAGAAGCGATCTTCCTCGCAGACCTCGAAAACGCCACGGAGATTGTCCTGGATGCCAAACGGAAAGTGCGTGCGCCGAGCCAACCACGCCATCAGCGTCCGGTGCTCACCCGTGGCGGCGGAAGCTCCGGGCGTGCCGCTGCCGGTGCTGTCCGAATCGCCAATGTCGTCGGCGCAGCGTTCACCAACCGGCGTGTGATCGAACCCGTCGAAGCACGCATCACAGTGGGCTTCGGCGTGTTGTTAGTGGTCCTGGCCGTTCTCTTCGGTTTCTTTCCACGCGTCGTAGCTTACCCGCTCGTCCTGCTGTTTATCTGGATCGCCAGCGCGCTCCTCTACCAGGGCTGGAAACTGCACCGCGCCAAAACGAAGCGAAAGAACCCAACGGATGACACCTGAAACGTCAGCGGAGACGAGGCATCACTTCGTTTCTTCCGCAGAAATGCCTGACCAACAGGCCTCCTTGTCTTATGGCAACGAAAACGCCCCCCAATGACAGTCTTTCAAATCATCGCCATTCTCATCTCGCTGACGGCGATCTTCAGCTATTTGAATTTCCGTTACTTCAGGCTTCCGGCCACAATCGGCGTGATGCTGATCGCGCTGCTGATGTCGCTCGCCTTGATCGGAGCCGGACACTTCGCGCCCTGGATCTACGAAGCGGCCGCGGGCCTGACCAAGCAGATCGATTTCGATGATGCCCTGATGCAGGGGATGCTGTGCTTTCTCCTTTTTGCCGGAGCGATGCACATCGATCTGAGTGAGTTGAAGGATCAGAAAGGTGTCATCGCCACGCTCGCGGTCGCGGGTGTGGCCATCTCCATGTTCGTCTTCGGCACCTTGATTCATTTTGTTCTCGGCTGGCTGGGAATTGGACTGAGTTATGTCTGGTGCCTGCTGTTCGGCGCACTGATCTCCCCCACCGATCCCGTGGCCGTGATCGGCATCCTGAAAGAAGCGAAAGTGCCGCGCAGTTTGGAGGTCCAGATCGCCGGCGAGTCCCTGTTCAATGACGGCATCGGCGTGGTGGCGTTCATCGTCATGAGCGAGATCGCCGTGAGTGGAGAGCATGCCTCGGCGGCGCACATCGGGCAGTTGTTTCTCGAAGAAGCAGTGGGTGGCGCGGTGTTTGGCTTTGTCATCGGCTGGATCGCCTTTCGCCTTCTCAAGAGCGTGAACAACTACCGTGTCGAAGTGATGCTGACGCTCTCGCTGGTGATGGGCGGCTATGCGCTGGCCTCGGTGATTCACGTCAGCGGCCCCATCGCCATCGTGGTGGCAGGGTTGTTCATCGGCAACCACGGCCGGCAGTTCGCCATGAGCGATACCACTCGAGAAAACGTCGATACTTTTTGGGAACTCATCGATGAGATTCTCAATGCCCTGCTCTTCGTGCTCATAGGTCTTGAGATCCTCGTGCTGACTTTCACACGCGACCTGCTGTTCGCCGGACTGCTGGCCATTCCGGCGATCCTCTTCGCACGTCTGGTCAGCGTGGCCCTGCCGGTGAGCGTGATCCGTCGGGCCCGTGAACTCAGGCCGGGAACCGTCCGCATCATGACCTGGGGCGGCCTGCGCGGCGGCATTTCCGTTGCACTGGCGTTATCCCTGCCCGCTAGTCGCGAACGCGAGATCGTGCTGGCCGTGACCTACGTGATCGTCATCTTTTCCATCCTCGTTCAAGGGCTGAGCCTGAAGCATTTTGTGCGCGCTACGGTGAAACGGTGAAGCCGCAATTGGCATAGCGTTTGTCAAATCGGTCGCGGTCATGCTGGGATTTGAGGCTCTGCTCTGCCAGTTCAGCAATGCATTGTGCGTGCAGGCTGAGGATCTGCTTCGCGTCATGCTATCTGTCAAACTACTGATCGTATGAAGCGCACCGAGCATCCTCAGCATGATCGAGAGATTGCCTTGTGCGCTGCCGCGGATCTGATCGAAGGACTCTGCAACGAGACTGGAAAAGGTCGGTCCCATGGCAATCACTCTCAGTTCGCCGTCCTCATACCGGTGCGAGGACGGGATGTCCCTGGTCGCGCGCCGTGACAGGATCGCGGTCCGGTAATCCACGCACATCACGGCCGTCGTGGTGTCATTGATTCCGGGCGAAAGTGATCCTAAGGCCATGTCCAACAACTGCCTGATGCCAAAGCCGGAGTCCTGCTCAACAGTGCGGTGGCGGTCGATGCCATAGGCATTCTGCAGATCGGCGATGATGTCGTCGCCCAGCGGCTCGTTTTGAGCAAGCGAGACAAGGGGCGTGCCCTGAACCACAAACTCACCGATGCCGCGCTCCATCCGCTCAATCCCGTTCCGGAATGTGGCGTTTACCCCAATCCGACGACCTCAATTCATTCATCAACTCTCATATCGGAAGCCAATTTTGAGCGTGACCTGCTAGTGAGCAACCTGACCGTCCTCAATATGCCCGCGTGTCTCAATAACCTCGAACCAATCAAGGTTCCGAAGCGTCTTCGCGGCGGTTGCAACGGCTTTCGTGATCGCGTCCTCCACTGATTTTTTCGAGCTGCCCACCAGTTCTGTAATCGAGTACACATGATCGTTCATTTCTTTGCTCCAGTTCGTTTTGTGAAGTTTTAGTATTTCGGTTTAGAAGGCGTAGAAACTGACTGTTCGATCGCAAAGCGTGAATGCACGACTATTTCCTGGACAGCTTGGCAATCACAACGACCAGCAGGACCACCACCAGCACGCCAATCACCGTCCAGAGCCACATCCCTCAGCCCGCCCATCCACCCATCCAGCCGTTGGTGTGGCTCATTATACCCTCAACGTCCCCATGGTCTCCCTGCGCAGGCTGGGCGTAAAGCACTCGAACCGGAACGCACATGGCCAGTGAGAATGCCAGTGCGACGAGGCTTGAACGGACAGCGGTCAGTCTCCAAATGGAGTCTGGGGTCACGGATAGGGGAAAGTGGGAATCCAGTTCGCCGCGCGCGACCTCGCCGGCGGCACGCGCAATCCACCTCGCCTTGTCCGCAGGAAGATCCGCCAGCCGCTCGTTGACTTCGGCGGCGGCTTGTTTGATCAGTCCGTAGCCGTGGATCAGCGGCAGTGGCATGCGCTCGTCGCCGATCGAGAAATTCGACAGGCTGCGCTGGGTCTGGGCACCCCAGTAAGCGTCGTCCGGAACCTGGATCGAGCCCATGCTGTCGCGTTCGCTCCGGAAGGCCAAATGATTCTCCTCGACGTCCTGCGCGGCGTTCTGTTCGAAGTCTCGCGCCGCGTTCAGCCCGATTTCTTCGAACCGGCTTCGTAGACGTTCAACCGGTTGTACAGGGTCTTGAGACTGATCCCGAGGATATCGGCGGCGCGCTTCTTGTCGCCTTCGAGTTCATGGATTGTGGCGAGAATCAGGCGGCGTTCGACGTCCTGGATGGACGAGCCGACCCGAACCTCGAGCGTGGACCCTGAATCGTTCGGCGTGCGGGCCGGGTCCGCATCGGGAAGCAATTCCGCTCCGATCACGGTATCCGCGAGGATGGCAGCGCGTTCGATGGCGTTCTTCAGTTCCCGAACGTTGCCGGGCCAGGGGATCTGTTGCAATCGCATCACGGCTCCGTCGCTGAATCGTTTCGCGCTCCCCTCGCGGGTGTTCACGTCCTTCAGGAAGTGTTCGGCGAGTACGACGATGTCCTCGCCCCGCTCCCTTAGCGGCGGCAATTCGATCGGGAAGACGTTCAGCCGGTAGAGGAGATCCTCGCGGATCACATCCTCCTCGACAGCGGCGAGTAGATCGCGATTCGTCGCAGCTATGACGCGCGCGTCGACCGCCACCGGCTCCGTCGCGCCCACGCGCGTCACGGTTCCGGTCTCGAGGACGCGAAGAAGCTTGACCTGGAGTTCGAGGGGCATCTCCGTGATCTCATCGAGAAACAGCGTCCCGCCGGCTGCGTCCTCGAAATAGCCACTTCGCCGTTTGTCGGCGCCGGTGAAGCTTCCCTTTTCGTGACCGAACAACTCGCTCTCGATCAGCGTGGCCGACATCGCTCCGCAGTTCAGCGCGACGAAGGGTCCTTCGGATCGAGTGCTCAGGCGATGGACGGTTTCCGCAACGAGTTCCTTGCCGGTCCCGCTCTCGCCCGTGATGAAGACGGTGGTCTCGGTCGGCGCGACGCGGCCGACCAGGTCGTAGACCTGTTGCATCGGCTTCGAGCGACCGACCATCGGGCCGAAACGTCCGAGTTCCCGCAGTTCGCCCCGCAGCGTCGAAACCTGCTGTTTCAGTTCCCGTGTCCGAGCGACATGGGCGAGGATCGAGTCGAGTCGAGCGCGATCGATGGGCTTCGGCAGGTAGTCGAGGGCGCCGGCGCGAAGGGCCGCGATCGCCGTTTCGGCGGCCGTGTTCCCTGTCATGATCACGAACTCGGGTCCGTTGTCGT
Organism: Deltaproteobacteria bacterium; assembly: GCA_032123985.1. Taxonomy (GTDB): domain Bacteria; phylum Myxococcota_A; class UBA9160; order UBA9160; family UBA4427; genus UBA4427. Next base: position 3,256 of record JAQBEG010000604.1, on the reverse strand, counting down.
CATCCACCTCGTCGAGTAGTTCGAGGCCGCCCCCGTCGGGAAGCGACAGGTCGAGAAGCACGAAATCGCAGGGTTCCTCGGAAAGCAGCGCGCGCGCCTTCTCGAGGCTTCCGGCTTCTCGGACCTCGAAGTCACGCTTGGCGACGAGCAGGGCGACGCTCGCGCGGAGATCCGGGTCGTCTTCGACGATCAATGCACGCAGACTCGTCATGGGCACTTCCTCGCGGGCGGCGGTTCGTTGACTTCGAGCCAGTACCGAGCGGCTTCGGCGATGTAGGTGCCTGGGCCGCGGGAATCGAAATGCTTGAGGACGAAACTGTTTGCGCCAAGTTCGTAGCTACGCCTCACGTCCGCGTCTCGATCCGAGGATGACAGGATGACGATGGGGATGCACGCCGTTTGCGGTGCCGCGCGAACGCGCTGCAGGACCTCCCAGCCGTCGACGCGCGGCATCTTCAGGTCGAGGAAGATGACCTTGGGTCTCGAGCGCGGACCGTCCTTTGCGGACTCGAGGCCGAGAACCTCGAGCGCCTCTTGACCATCTTTCGCGACCTCGACCGAGGCGTCCCCCCAGCCGGCTCGCTCGAGCGCGCGGAGCGCCACGTCGCGTTCGTTCCGATCGTCTTCGACCAACAGGATGTCGGGGCTTTCCGTCACGATTCGTCTCCTTCCGTTCGTCGGATCGAGAAGCCGAAGCGAGCGCCCTCCCCGACCTCGCCATCGGCCCAGACCCTGCCGCCGTGGCGCTTCACGATACGTGCAACCATCGCCAAGCCGACCCCGGTCCCCTCGATCTCGTCGTCGCCATGCAGTCGCTCGAAGAGCCCGAAGAGTTTTCCGGCGAAACGCATGTCGAACCCGCGTCCGTTGTCAGCCACCTCGAAGACACACTCGTCGCTCTCGATTCCGCCCTTGACGGTGACACGCCGCTTCTCACAGCCGCGCGAGTACTTCATCGCGTTCGAGAAGAGGTTCGCGAACACCACACTCAGCAATGTACGGTCGGCCCGGACCTCGGGAAGCGGCTCGAGTACGAGTTCGACATCGGGCTCCTCTTCGGCAGCGCGGGCCTGCGCGAACATCTCGCGCGCCAGTGCTGTGGTGTCGATCGGCTCGATCGAGAGTACGGCCTGGCCCGTATGCGAGAGCTGTAGGAGATCCTCGAGCAGCGTCGTCGCGCGTGTTGCGGCTCGCTGGATGCGGACCAGCAGTTCCTTTCCCTGGGCATCCAGGGGTCGATCCGCGTATTCCTCTTCGAGGATGGCGGCCAGGTTCAAGACGGCGCCGAGTGGTGATCGAAGGTCGTGTGAGACGGAGTAGTTGAATGCCTTCAACTCGTTGATCGCGTCCTCGAGGCGCTCGGTCCGGTCCGCGACTCGTCGCTCGAGTTCGGCGTTCAACTGTTGCAGACCTTCTCCTCTTTCCTCGAGAGCACGATTGCCGATCTCGAGGAACCGGGCCTGTCGGGAAACCAGGCGCCATTGATGGAGGATTGCGGCGAGTAACAGCGATACGATGAGGCCCGCTGCCAGCAGGTAATTCGGGATCATCGTCAGACGCGCGTCCGCGAGGGCATCGGTCGGCCGATGCTGCACGCGCCAGGTGCCCGGTGCAGCATCGATGGCTTGCCCGTCCGTGGGCCCATCGACGGGAAGGAGCACCGTCGTCTCCGCATGCCACCAATCCGCGTCGGTCCTCGTCGTGGGTCGTCCGCGCGTGTAGATGCGCTCGCCGTTCCAGTCTATCCCGATCGCATATCCGCGGGCCCTCGCCTGGAGCAGCGGCGCGAGGAAGCCTTCGACGTCCACTCGAGCGACCAGCGTTCCCACGTGACCTCGAATCGTTTTCACGGGAACCAGGATCCGGTAGGCGTAGGCGCCTGCGTCGTCTCGCTCTGGTCCGAGAACCAGGGGCGAGGAACGGGTCGGGAGTTGGTCGACGACGCGAGACGGAAGCCCGGCCACGCGATTCATTTCGCCGACCGCGCGCTGCGACTCGGCAGGGGTGTCGGGGTCGAACCAGGCGAGCGCCGAGAGGCCATTCCTTGTCTCGATCCGGAGCTGGGCGTCGCTGAGCCAGTCCTGGGTCGACCTTCTCTCCGACAGAGCCCAGAGATCCGCGAGGCCTTCGAGCGCCGTCAGCTGAGCCGTCAATCTTTGCGCCAGGGCATCTGCAGAGTCCTCGGCGGTCTCCTGCACGCTCGCGATCAGATCGGCCTGTCGGTCGCGGACGAGGACGTCCCACGAGAGGCCGGAAATCGACCATCCGAGCAACACGACGAGACCTGGCAGCCAGAGATCCCGCGCGCCTTTATGAATGCGCTGTTTCACGATGCGATTGTACAAATTGCAAAGTCCTCGAGCCGGATCAGCGCCTCTCGAGACCCTGAAGCCGTCAGGGACCCGATTGGCCGCCAATCGCGCCATCGCCTCCATTGAAAAGCACGATTCGTGCCGGGCGGCGTGTGTCGGTCCGAGGTCTCCGAACAAGTCTCCTTCGACGGCATGACGACCTGGAGCTCGAATGCCCCCCGCGCTTCGTTCCGCGGCTCAGCTGTTGAACTTTCTACAAACGCTCTGCCAACACTACTTCGCGAAAAGCATCCCGATGCCGGCTCCGCGCGACCCAGGCCGCTCTCGTCGATGGCATGTGCCTTGCATTTTGTGTCTTGCAATGTGTCGTCGAACCGCGTGTCGATACGCGGCAATCGGAAGATCGACAACGAAGAAAAGCAACTAATAATGGAGGAAGATCATGAGTAGCAAGACGAAGACACTCAAGAACCGTGAATCCCGAGGCATCGTCCAGACGGGTCTCGGCGTTGCGATCGGCGGGACTGCACTGGCCTTCGACAAGGCTGCGGAGATCGCTGGCGACGCACGTGCGCGCGTCGAGAAATTTGCCAAGAGCAAGAAGAAGCAGAGCGGGAACGCGGTTCATAAGGTCGAGAAGGATATCGGGCGCGTCGAGAAGCACGTCGGCGAAGTCGGCGAACGGATCGCGGACGAGGCCCGGAAATCCCTTTCCGGTCCGGACACCCGGCCCTACGAAGCGCGCACGCTGGACGAACTCCGCTCGCTCGCTTCAGAGCGCGACATCGAGGGTCGTTCATCCATGAACAAGGACGAACTCATCGATGCACTTCGATCTTAGGAAGGACCCTCATGCATGCCAGCTCCGCAAGTATTCAACCCACGTCCAATGACGCGCCCATCGACGAACCCAACGACCGACGACCCTATGAGTTGCCGCGTCG
>JAQBEG010000603.1:0-9388 GCA_032123985.1 Deltaproteobacteria bacterium | reverse complement strand
TTGGCGTTGCAGTTGCCACATGCCCCCCCCCCTGCGGAAAGGACGCGCGCGTCCTTCATCAGTAGAGCCGTAGAGTGGTAATTGCGCGCAACCGAGATGCTATCGACGTCTCGCCAGCTATCGGTCGAGGGTGTGTAGATCTCTGCCGGGTAAACCGCACCTTCATCGGTGAAGATGCGTGCGACGGTATTTCCGCCAATCACCAGCACCTCGCCGGTCGGGAGCGTGACGGTGTTGCTGAGCGCGCGCGGGTAGTGCATTGGCGCGCCCGGCGTGATGATAGGCGAGGGTCCAGACAGGTCGATTCGATAGACATTGTTTACGGACGTTGGTGTGGCGAGGCGACGATCGGAGCCACCCACGAGCAAGACCTTACCCTCGTCGTAGGTGACGGCATTGCCATACATCCGTGCCAGGTCTCCAATCGGTTGGCCAAGAACGACATTGGGCGCGCCGCCGATCGGATCGAATCGATGCCACGTCGGCGTGGCGCCGGCCTGCAGCACGTCGCCCTGGGGCGTGACGGCGAGGTGCGAAAACCATTCCTGCGTCAGCGCGTTACCGGGATTCGGGGCTCCATTGATCGCGTTCTGCTCGTCGACGAGCATCTGCATGTTGGCATTGGGGGTCGACGTCCAGGTGTTGGTCGCTGGGTCGTAGCGCTCGGAGCGATTTCCGGACGATTTGCCGAAGCTCGTGAAAATTTTGTTCGTGGGCATCGTGATTGCGGTGGCATACCAGCGCTCGTCGGCCATGTCCGCCAGTCGAGTCCACGACAACGTCGCAGGGTCGAAGCTCGATGTTTTTCGATCTTGCGGATTGCCGCCTGCGGCGACGATGACGCCATTTTCGAGCGTCGCCACGCCCGCACAGAACATGTCGTGAAAATCATTGTCGACCGTCAGAAAGGTACTGGTCGCAGGATCGAAGACCGATGCATGCGTGAATTCGCTGGTACTCGGAAATGCGTTGGTTTCGGTCGAGGACCAGGCCAGGATCCGTCCATCCGGCAAGCTCGCCGCCGAGATTGCAATATGCGGCCACTGGATCACCGGGCCCCATTCTCCGACCTCGGATTTGTCAATGCTCGTAAAAGAGAGCTGTCCATCGGCCGGAATCGGTTCGAAGTTTGGATTTCCGGTTCGATAGGCGACGTCGATGACCTGTCCGCCACCCTTTTCAAAGAACTCGACACGCAGCGGATGTGAGCCCGCCGATAGCGTTACCGTATTGATTTGGACTGTAGGGCCGTGGAGACCGTCGTTGTCGACGACCAGAATGCCGTCGATGTACAAGCGAGAGCCATCATCAGAGTTCGTCATGAACTCATAGTCGCCGGCGGTCGGTACATTCAGGTTGTGCGTGAAGACCAGGCCGAAGAAATCCGTCTCTGTCGTCACCGAAACACCGATCGTGCTCGACTGACCGGTCGCGATCGATGTTAGGCCGGTAAAATCAGGTAGAACGTCGAACGTGCCGCTGTAGACCTGGAAGTCGAAATCGGCGCTGGCCGGGACTGGAAGCGCGAAGGCGAGGGCGCAGATCAGTAATCGGCAGAGATGAACAATGCGCGGAAGTCGATCGACCTGGGAGCTGTACATGAGGGGGGGTATCCAGGCTGGGATCGGGAAGGCGAACCTTCAGAGGGCGAGGGGCACGGAAGTCTGCGACGCGCGTCACACTGATAAGTAGCCAAAAATCCCCAAAAGTGGCGAATTTCATACCAGTCGAGAATCTAGCGGCGGTAACGCCGATCAGGCGGTGCCTTGCTGCTCGTGATCGCGACCTGAGAGCAGCGCTTCTGCAGACTCAAATCGACCTGCCAGACAGCTTTCCGATTAGGCGCAATCGCATCGAGGAATCGATTTCGGTTTCCTCCGTTGGACAGGCTCGTTCCAATCCGCAGCGATCAGAAGAACCAATCTGCCAACAGATACACGAGCGGTTCGGACGAGCCGTATTGCGAGCGGTCCGGTCCGGCGAAGAGTTGCACACCCATGGTGAGTTCAATGCTGTCGAGCGGCGAGTATCTGAGATTTGGGAAGAAAGCCGCGCTGCCATGACTCATGTCGACTAGCGTGACGAAATCGCCGCGCAATTCGGGCGTCAGATCGTACCCGAACTGTATGCCGACCTGGTGCTCCGCGTTCGTGACGATGCGACTCGATCCGAGAATATCCGAGTTCGCGCCGGTGACGTAAGGTCCTGGAACCAGTCCGCCGATGGCCGGGCTCGGAGGCGTGTTAGTCGCTTCGAAGAGCGGAAGAATCGGTCCTGCGCGTCCCTGTCCAGAGCCGAGGCCGTTGCCGTTGTAGAGGTACTCGGTCAGGAAATAGACGCCGGTTCCGAGATCGAAGTTGATGTCATAAGAGACGACGACCTGCCAGAAATCCGGAAGCTTTCTCGGGCCCGGATCGTCGAGCATCCAGACCTTGTGCTTGGGTGACGTATAGACGGCCTCGATCCCGATCGCGCCGTCCCCAAGATTGCGAGCGAAGTCGAGGCCCAAGGTAGGCGCCTCTTCGAACATGCCGCCCATGACCGAGATATCTGCATCGAAAACCACCCCGTGCAATCGCACAGCCCATCGCTCGTAGCGCTGGCTATCCCCGGGTGAATAGACGACCTGGAGATAGTTGAAGCCATCGAAGTTGAATCGGCCGTCGATGCTGTCGATGCCAGGCGTTTGATCCGGTTGTAGCGACAATGGGGGAAGCGCGCTGAAGCGATCGATCGGGGTCCAGAGGCGCCCGACGCCCCAGGCGATTCGCTGACGCCCGACCGCGAGTTCGAAGCGTTCGGTCTCGATCTGGACGTAGCCCCGATAGAGCTGTTGATTCCAATCGTAATGCTCGCCTTCAGAGATGCCTGATTCGGCGTCGACGAAGGAATGCGCTCCGAAGCCCGAGCCGAGGGCGGCCTCGAGTGTGTCGATCTTGCCGTAGCGCACCTCGTTGTCGTAGACGACGTGCGCAGAGAGCCATTGCGTCAGCGTGAGATCTGCCTTCAGGCGTAGACGCGTGAAACCCTGCCCGACGTCATCGTCACCGACGAGATCGAATGCGGGACAGCGATCGAATGAAGCCGCAGCAACGCAGGTCGTTGCCGCACCGTTCGCGGCGATGTCTGCGGCAATTGCGTCCGAGAACTGGCTCGCGTCCGTTTGCTGTGTATAGAGAACGATTTGACGGACGCTGCCGCTGATGGAGAGGGTGGCGTCGCCACGCGACCACAGCTCGGCTGCGTTAGCTGGCGAGGACGCTGACAAGCAGGCGACAACGATGGTCGTCGCGGCTGCCCGAGTCCTTGCCGTGATCCTCACGCCCCGACCTGGTCCTTCATCTCGTCGTTTGAGATGCGACCATCGCGCAATCGTACGACGCGACGCGCAGCCTCCATTACCAGTGGGTCATGGGTTGAAAAGAGGAACGTCACGCCGTCCTCGCGATTGAGCTGCTCCATGAGTTCGAGCAATCGAGCGGCTGTTTCCGAATCGAGATTGGCGGTGGGTTCGTCGGCGAGCACGATGCTAGGCCGACTGGCGATCGCCCGAGCGACGGCGACGCGCTGTTGCTGGCCGCCACTCATCTCGAGTGGTCGCTTGCCTTCGAGACCAGCGAGGCCGACTCGCGTGAGAACTTGATCGGCGCGTTCGCGTCGCTCCTTGGATGGGACGCCTTGTAGCTCCATGACGAACTCGACGTTCTCGCGAGCCGTCAGGACTGGAATCAGATTATATGCCTGGAATACGAAGCCCAATCTGCGCAATCGAAGTTCCGAGAGCGCCGAGGGCGACAGTTCACTGAGCTCGACCCCGTCGAGCTGGATCTTGCCAGAGCTCGGTGTGTCGAGTGCGCCGAGCAGGTTGAGCAATGTGGTTTTGCCGGAGCCGCTCGGACCGGCGAGGGCAGTGAACTCGCCCTTCTCGAGCCCGAAAGTCACACCGTCGAGGGCACGTGTTTCTACGCCCCGCGTGTCATAGACCTTGGTGACGTCGATGGCTTCGATGATCATTGGGTTTGTAACCCTCCGGATTGCATTTCGTTTCGGCTCAGATCTGCCGCAGCGCATCCGCCGGTTTGGCGAGTCCGGCGCGGAGTGCGGGCCAGAAGCTCGACAGAACGGCTGTAATCCCACCAATCAGGACCGGGGCGATGAGGTCGCTTCGACGCATGGCGGGCTTGAGTATCGATTCGATTCCATAATCGTCGAGCGAGCCGGCCCAGGCGGAGATATCGATTCCGTCCCGAACGAGCCAGACGCCCAGGAGTCCGAACCCCACGCCCAGTGCGAGTCCGATCATCGTGACCAGGCTCGACTCGAGGACGACCATTCCGACGACGCGTGCACGACTCATGCCGACTGCACGCATCATTCCGATCTCACGTGTTCGCTCGAAGACGGCCATCAAAAGAACGTTGGCGATGCCGAATGCCATCGCGATGAAGACGGCGGCGTAGGCGATCCAGGCCATCGAGTCGAAGCTCTCGATCATGTAGACGAGGAGCGGCTCGAGTTGTTCCCACGTCCGCACCTCGGGCCCCGCATTGAGCGCAGACTCCAATTTCTGCTGGATCATCGCGACCTGCTTTCGATTCGTCGTCACGATCGCGATCTCGGAGATCGCACTGCCCATGCCCAATAGCGCCTGCGCATCTTCGAGTCGCATGAAGACCACACCGTCATCGAGTTCGCGAGAGTTCGCTCGAATCAATCCGGCGACGCGATAGGCCTGGCCGGTGAGTTCGCCCGTCAGATCCTGGACCGAAATGACGAGCTTGGTTCCAACGTCTGCATCGAGACGCGCGGCTAGCTTGTAGCCAAGCACGAGGCGCTTCGGCTCGCCGAGCCATTGGCCGCGCATCACCGAATCGGCGGCCACCGAGACGCCGGCCTCACGGTTCGGATCTACGCCGGTGATCGAAACGCCTACGCTCGCGCGCGGCGAGGCGACGAGACCTTGCGCGTGCAGGCGAGGCGCCCAGCGCGCGACCTCGGGTATCGCGTCGAGTGCCAGTGCGACCGCTGCCCCCCCATCCATCAATCTGATTTCGAGTTCGGGATTTGCGTCCCAGCCATCGCCGTGCACCTGGAGATGACCCAACCCACTGCGAATCGCCGTGTCGACCATTCCAGCCACGATGCCGAGATTGATCGCCATCGAGAGTATGCAGCCCGCTATGCCGATCGAGATCGCCGTGAGCACGACTGCGGTGCGTCGCGGATTGCGCCAGAGATTTCGCCAGGCCATTCGAAACAGCATCGATCAAAGATTCCTGAGCGCATCGACGGGGCGAGCGCGACTGGCCTTTAACGCTGGATAAAGAGCAGCAAGTATGGCGACGCAGATGATCGTGAGCGTCGAGCCGATCGGATTGCGGGCCATCAGCTTGAACACCAGTACGGGCTCCATACCCCAGATCTCCGTTGCCTTAGCGACGTCCCCGGTCAAGGGGATCTCGACGCCGTTGAGCCACGCCAGCGCCGGCACCGAAAGCAACAAGCCAATCAGGAGGCCGACACCCGCGAGCATCATCGATTCGAGATAGACCATCCGAAACAGCGCCAGGGGCTTCAGCCCGAGTGCGAGGATGACGCCGAGTTCGCGCGTGCGTTCGAGGATCGCCATAAGGATCGTATTGAGGATGCCGAAGCCGACGACGACGATGAGGATGGCGAGCATGATGTACATCCCCGCGTCGTCGATCAAGATCAGCTGCACGAGTCCGGGCATCATCTCCGCGTAGTCCTGCAATTCGAGTTCGTCGCCAAGCGGGCCTGCGAGCAGCGCCTGCAGTTCGGCTCGCAGCGGCCCGCTCTGGTCCGCGCTGTCCGCGAGAATCGCCACCTCGGTGATGCGTCCGTCGTATGTGTAGAATTCGCTGGCCACATCGATGTGGACGATGGCCAGATTGCGTTCGAGCCTCGGATCCGGCAGCGCCATCGTCCCGACGACCGTAAAGAGCTCGTAGGCCGTTTCGAGGGAGTAGGCGACACCGTAGAGCAGCACTTCGTCACCGATGCTCGCGCCGAGACGTTCCGCGAGCTTGCGCCCCAATACGACCTCACGTACTCCCGGCTCGGGTGCATTCGAGACGAATCGGCCCTCGTTCACGTTCTTCATGAACTTGGTGACATTGCGTTCGCGGGCTGGGTCGACGCCGATGATCATTCCGCCGTGACTGCGTTCGTCGAGCGAAATGAGTGCAAAGCTCGAAATGCGAGGGGCCCAGGCGCGAACGCCATCGGCGCTCTCGAGCGTTGCTTCGACTCGTCCATCCCAGGGGACGAACTGCTCGAGCGTCATGCTATGCCGATGGCCCTTGCCCGAAATCGCGACATGCCCCGACGACAGTCGCACTGCGTCTTCGATCATCCTTTCGTGCGAACCATCCGCCATGCCGACCATGAAGACGACGAGGACCACGGCGAAGACGGTTGCGGCGACCGAGAGTGCAGTGCGTCGCGGGTTGCGCCAGACATTTCGCCATGCGAGACGGGTTTCGATGTTCACGTCAGTCTCTCCGCTTCAAGTTGCGGGTCGTGAAGATGTCCGACCCGAAATCGGCGTTGAATTCGATTTTTTCGACCTCGATCGTGGTCGAATGCCCCGGCTTGTCGAGCGGCGTCATGCTCCAGCGATGAGGGACATTGCGCTTGCCCATCGTTCGGAAGTCGCTGAAGCGCATCACGCGCATTCGCTCCCCCTCTTCATCGAAGAAATCCTGACGAAGGGGCGCACCGGATTCGGTGTCCAGCCAGGCGACGATACTTCCCCATACCACGGCAGCACTCTCGTGCGGCCGATACTCGACGACATAGGCGGGCCGATCGACCTCACCACTCGTGCCGGGATCCAACCCCAGCAGACGGTGATCGTAATCCTCGATCTCACTCGACTCGCGTACGAGGTCGTCGTTGCTGAAGTCACTTCCCATCCACGACTGCAACATCATCGAAGGCGGAACCCGCACGGTTCGCTCGACGCGTGGGACGTACATCCATAGGTTCGGATGCAACTTGAGAAAGCCGGTTCCTTTGTCCTTCGAAGGCTCGTCGATGCGAATGAGAGATTGCTTCTCTGGCGTGTTCTCCCAGGAATGGAACGCGACGACGCGGGGTCGTGATAGGCGAGGGGAGACGACCGTCATCTTGGCGATGATGAAGGTCCGTTCGCTGCGCATGTTGTCTTCAGCGGCGCGGGCGAGTTGGCCTGCGTCGAGGCCTGGCGGGGCGGGCTCGAGCGTGAGTTTCGGCCTATCTGCCGCATGAGCCAGGTCAAAAACGAAGACGAACGCAACCGCGAGCCCCGCGGCGCGTCTCGAACGAATGGCTAGATGCTGGATCATGCGCGTAGTCCCCCTGACAGAATTTCCCAAGACACAGCGACGTTGGCTTCGAGATCAAAAGTCGGATCGACCAACCACTGCAAGAACAGACCTTCGAGTGAGGCGACCAGTCCGGCCGCGACCATGTTCGCCGGTGCACCCGAACGCAGCGAGCCAGCCTCACGTCCACGGTCGATAATCGCCTCCAATTTGTGCCGGGCGATTTCATAGGAATCGCCCATGCGCTTTCGGCCCGCCGGATGATTGAAAAAATCTGCCCAGGCGAGCAGGAACATGCGTTGACTGGAGAAACTCTGAACGCTGAGTTCCCACTGGCGTTGCAGTACTTCGAGCGCGTCGCCGCCCGATTCCGCGACACTGTCCCATCCGCCGTACAGCTCGTCGGAAAAGGAATCGAAGAGGGCCAGGAAAACCTCTTCTTTACTTTGGAAATGCCAGTAGAGACTGCCCTTCGAGAGTCCGGAGGCGCGCACGAGGTCATCCATCGTAGAGGCGTGGTAGCCCTTCTCGCCGAAGCAGGAGAGTGCTGCCGTCAGGATCTGCTCACGCCGTGCTGCAGCGGGCATATGCCGCCGACGGCCGTGAGAGGGCGCTGCAGGGGTCTTCGGCGGGTTCTCTGCCGGCGGTGAATCTGGTTCGAGTGCTCGCTGTTTCATAGACTGACCAGTCAGTCTACTCAATTGTTCTCGACTATCCAGGCCGGAATCGGATCGTGTTCTGAAGAATCTGTGTCGTGACGTAAGCGGCGGCGATACGACCACGTCTACGGACGCCTATTCCTCACCGAACTGGACCGAACCTGACCGATCGTGCCGAGATCCTGGAGTGTCACGACGGCGGCCGTGAAACGCGATACTCGACGTCGATGCCCGGAAGGATGCGGCCTTCTCCGACGAAAAAGGTCGTGTTGAGCCAGGCGTAGCGCCCGTCGCCTGTCTCGATGCGGGGATTCGTGTAGAAGTACTGATCGCCGAAATCGGTGCCCACACCGCTTGCGAGTGCCCCCTGAACGGTGTCGTTCAATTCGAGAAGGCCGGCGTATTGAATGTAAAGGTAGGCTCCGTCGTGGGTTTCGGCCTGCAGCCGCACATCAACCCTGAGGAATCCGTCCGGTCCGATCAGTGCCCACTCGCCGCCCCCGAGCAAGGTCCCACGCAGCCGGTCGCCAACGATATCACCGCCGATCACGTCGTAGTACATACGCGTACCGATCGGGCCAGCGCCGATCGGTACGGGCGGCTTCAGCCTGGCGGTGAAGGTGAACTCTTCGACGAGATTCATGGGTGTCTCCTGAGCTGTGAGACTCTCGACTATGCCGCAGATTTTCGGCAGAGGGGGATGTAGCGCGCTAGTCCCGAGCGAGCAGGATCCAGAGGCCGACGGCGACGAATCCGAGGCCCGCGAACCACCGAACGAGCTTGGGGTCGACATGGTCGGCCACAACGGAACCCGCCAGCACGGCAATGGCTGACGTGGCGATTAGCGCCGCCGCCGAGGCCGCGAAGATTGTCATTCTCGGGTGCGAAGCATCCGAAGCGTAAAGCAGGGTCGCGAGCTGAGTCTTATCGCCAAGCTCAGCAACGAAGATCGTCATGAACACAGTCGCGAAAAGCTTGAAATCCATTTTTCGCCCCGATCTGGCTAGACACGCGTGCCGAATAACACATGCTTCGCTGCACTGCGGAGCTTGCTGACGTAATAGCTTTCACAATACCATCGATTGCAGTCGGGTCACGCAAGCTGTCCATGCTCCGGTTCGGAGGCAGGAGATGCTGAGCGGGGAACTCCCGACCGCGAATCGTCAGGAATCCTGCGTCACCTCGGTCAGACCGTGCGCTCGCTTGCCTTCCGTGGCCTGTCGAACAGGCCGCCGCGGAGTTCGAGCAGCAGCGACACGATCGCTGTTCCTGAAGCGAGAAAGTAGGCCCAGGCAGCGCGGAGTTTCGAGGTACTCGCAGCTTGATTCTGTTCTTCGATGTACGCGTTGAACTCCTCGGCAAACTTTTCGAAGGGCTGATCCAGCGGCGTACCCCTGACGT